>JANWJM010000081.1 GCA_025449475.1 Thermoactinomycetaceae bacterium | reverse complement strand
GATAACCACTTCCGGTCTCTCTTTCAAAAGTACATTGCTTAATGCGTGATCGGTTAGATTGATTCGATAAAACTCTGCTTCTGGGTTCACATGTTCTTCTTTTCCAGTAGACAGATTATCCACAATAACGACTTGATCGTGATTATCAATCAGTTGATCCACAATATGTGAACCAATAAAGCCAGCCCCACCGGTTACTAAAATTTTCATCGTCCATGCGTCTCCCTTTGATCACAAGGACAAGAGAAACGCTTTCCTCCCCCTTCGTAACGAGATATACCGATATCTTTAATGAAGTAGTTCTTTATAAAGTTTTATTAATCGTTTCTCTTCTGTTTGCCAATTATATTTTTCTTCATATGCTTTGCGGCTACTCGTACTCATCTGTTTATATCGCTCTTCGTCTTCCAATATGGATGTCACCTTCTCTGCAATGTCCTTGGGATCGAGCGCATCAACCGTTAGCCCACACTGATTGGGCTCGACGATTTCCTTCCATAATGGAATGTCGGTCACGATTTGAGGAAGACCCATCGACATATACTCAAACAGTTTAATGGGTAAAGATTGAAGATAATTTTCCACTGGATGTAAGCAAACCAACCCGATTTTTCCTTTGGTATACCAATTTTGAACTTCATGGAATGGGATTCTCCCATGCAAGTAGATTTTTTTCTTACGAAGTTCCTCAACGTTTCGATCTTCTTCTTTAATAAACTGCAACGGACCAATCAGATGCAATTCGGCATCGATATGCGCAGGAAGATAATCCATCATTTGGATCATCTCCTTATAGCCGCGGAGATACGAAATTCCCCCTACATATAGGATACGATTGACGCCATCATCCACTCGTTCCACATTTGGTACATATAAGGGATAGTTTTTAATGAGTTGAACGCGCTCGACCCCTTGTTCCTTAAAACGTTCTGCGATGGACTCCGTCACTGTAACGACTGCCGACAAATGTTTAGCCATTCCTTTTTCTGCAACCTTCACCCATTTTGAAACAAATCCACGCAAAAAGGAAGGAATCCAAGGTTTGGTATAAATCTGTTTCGGCAAATCTTCATGCGCATCATAGATCACCGGTTTGCCTGTTTTCCGGTGGATCCATACTCCCCAAGGCAAAAGTTCCGGGTCATGAAAATGAAAAATATCTGCATTACTTTTCAACGCCCGTTGATACAATTCATAACCATTTAACAGTCGCTTCCAACGATTGCGACGCTTAACACCAAAGATCCGAACCCCTTGATCTTCTTTGTAATCAAAATCAGCAACAGCATGGAGTTCAACATGATAACCAGCCTGAGCGAGTGAAACGGCCTCTTTATGAAAAATTCGCGAGTCATCATAAGGATGAACGGAACTAAACATCATGACTTTCTTCATCAATGCAACCCCTTTTTGGAAAAATACAAAAAAGAGCGGAACAATGCCTTTGGGAGAAGAGATGGCTCTTATACGAACTTCTGCGATGACTACTTGTTCCACTCTACATTCTATTTTTTCCGTTCAGATCTTAGTCCTCTTCTACTTTCCGTTCCATTTGTTGTTTTTTCTGGGTCTCTCCCAACACAATGACAGCTAATGATAGACCATAACAAATCCACATGGGAGTAAAGTGAATCGCCGTACTTGGCGCCATACCGCCAATCAGATATCCAATCAATGCTGCCAAACAAGAAACAGCTCCCCATCGGAGAATGGGGCTAATCTGAGGTGAGGTTTTCAAAAATGCTAACTTTCCTAAACGCCATAACATCAAAATGTAGAGTGCCATATATACAACAAAGACCAATACACCAAAATTCACCAAAACCTCCGCCCACCAATTATGCATATTCACCTTGTCAACTTTTGGCGCACCTTCCATCAAAGGTTCAACGTTGCCTGCTCCAACTCCCATGTAATGGCTCTTCGCCAAAAAGTTTAATCCGTTTAGGAGTAGATATTTTCTGACCGTTACGCTTTTTCCAGTGTCACCTTCAATTACTTTGTCTCCACCCTCTTCAACATCCCAAGACCCTTTATTCAGATCCGAGAAAATGCCGAAGGTGGTATTCAGTTTATCCTTGGCTCGCTGTCTCGCCTCATCCGAGAGAAAGGTTAGCGACATTGACTGAACAATGATTGCTGCTAGGATGATCGCTCCTAACGTAATCAGCAAATTTCTTTTGGTGATTTTCTTCCGATCTATGACGAACGGAACCGTCAAAACCAATACGACTGCCAACAAAGGAAGAGCAAAAAAAGTATTGCTCCGCGATCCTGTTGCCAACAAAACATAGAGCGAAAAGACTGCAACAAAATAAATAAACCATTTTTGTTTCTTATTCAAATCCAGCATGTATAATGCAGCAATCAAAAAGGGTAAACCGAGAGTAATACATGTGGCAAAATCATTTTGATTATTAAAGACTGAAGTCACAATCGCTGAATCAAAACCGAATCCTCTCGATGAAGGTAAATGGAGCAATGTGATGGATTCAAATACTCCGAAAAAAATCATGGCAGCAAAGACACCTAGCAGAACACGCTGTGTTTTCCAAAATTTTTGTTCAGATGATAGGAAGTAGGGCAAAGATAAGGTCAGTAACAACATCATCCCTAAAAAGATTATATATTTTATCGCATGACCAATACTAACCACCCAAGTTAGCGAAAGCAAGGCATAGATAAACCAAAACGCAAAAAAAGCTGCGTACCAGCGAACCGGATACATGTAAGATGCTTCTAGTCGTTTTTGCGAAGCAACTTTAAACATGAGTCCCCCAATTAACAAAACAAAAACAATACGAAAAAAAGTCAGCTTAAACCCCTCAGTAATTGGGATTCCTAAGGTGGGCCCTAGTAAAGCAAATATAATTGTTAAATAAAACAATGTGTCCAAACGTTTTTGTCTGGGCAACAAAAGCTCATTCACCATCTCTCACCTTTTTCCTCCTAGTTTGGGCAGAAAGCTGCCAATTCGATGCAAGGATTGCCACGAAAACAGTCTGGAAGTAAATACAGTCATTGCCATAATCAAGAAAGCGAGGAGATAATAGATCCATTGATTCGATAGGTGATTAGCTTGAATCCAAGTAATGCCAACCATCATGATCAAATAAACCAATAAATAGATCATCATCGACCGAAAACGGAAGTTAACAGGATAAATCTTCTGATTTTGGATATAAACGAGTATGATAACGATAAAATAGGCTACAACAGACATTGTAACAGCCCCCCAAATCGCATACAAGGGAACTAGTACGATATTTCCTAATAAATAGATCACAGCAGCAATGATAAAAGCTCGTGAAATCTTTTGTGTTTGTTTCTTGATCAATAAACCTACTCCAAAAACGGTATGCAACACATTAAAAAGGGTTCCCAAGGACAATGCCCATACATAAAGATATCCTGTTTCAAGATCGGGTCTTCCGATAAAAAGCTGATAAAAAGGTTTCATAAAGAAAGTAAGCAGCATAATGGTGAAGGTGCCGATGACAAGTAAGCCTCTCCCTACCAATCCATAGAGTTCTTTTGCATCATCACGATCTTTGATGGACATGGAAAAAGGGCGCCAAGCCAGCTGGAAAGGAGCGGTGATTAAGACGATCATGCTCGCCAGTCGCAAACAAGCAGCATAGATATCCGCATGATGGATAGAGGCTAAGTAATATACAATGGGTTGGCTAACAGAAGTCATAACCCAAAAAGAGACAAGAGTCGGTAAGAGTGGTACGCCATAACGAACCAAATCATGCAAATGTGTTTTTGAAGGTTTTAAAACAAATTCATGACGAAAAATAATTACAAGAAGTACAGCTACAATCCCCTGTCCAATCAATTGACCATAAAATAGACCAAGGACTCCTTTATCCATAACCACAAAGACAATACTCAATAATGACGAACCTATCACATAACTCATACTAAAGAAATTAAACAACCACACACGTCGCGAATATCTCGCGTATCCAAGCAGATGTTGAATGATGATTGCAAATAAAGTCGCTAAAGTAGCAATCAATAATAAGCTGCTGTAATCATGTTTTGTTTGATAAACAAGGGATGCAACTTTATCGCCCAAAATCAATGCTAGAAACGTAAAAATGAGGCAAATCCCCGTGCTAAACATTACTGCATTGGTTAGATAGATTTTCCGATCCTTTTCATCTTTGGCATCATAAAAATAGAAAGCCATGGCAGCATCTGTTCCGAGTAAGCAAAGATATGTGAGAATCAATGTATAATTGTTTGTTATTCCCCAATCCGCTAACTGACCTGATTCATCTAAATTTCGTGTATAAACCGGTACAAGCATCGCAGCCACGAATTTGTTTCCAAATGTTGCTATTGCAAATGCTGCCGAATCGGAAAATAAGCGCTTCAAATAATGTTTCATGAACCACTCACTCTGGATTTTCTAATTTTTCTCGGTTTGGTACATCTCGGATCGGTTTGGCAGGAACCCCTACATAAACCTTGGCAGGCTCTGTATCACGGTTGATGAGCGCTCCAGCTCCTACAAATGTCTCTTCTTCGATCGTAACACCTGGCAATAAAATGGAAGCTCCCCCTACACGCGATCCCTTTTTAATATACGGTCCTTTCACTAACTTCAATCGCTCTTTAGTCCGTCCCATAAAATTATCATTGGTTGTTGTCACCGTGGGAGCGATAAAAACCCGTTCCTCGATGGTGGTATATGCGGTAATATAAGCGTTAGTCTGAATTTTGGTATAAGCGCCAATGGTAACCTCGTTCTCGATCGCTACCCCTCTTCCTACCACAACATGATCTCCGATGGCGCATTTTTCACGAATGGAAGCTAAATCCCCAATCATCACTTCCGTTCCAATCGAACTTCCTCTATACAAAACGGTATTTGCTCCGATCGTTGTGCCGTCTCCAATCTTCAGTGACGGTAAAGCGCGATCTACCTTTACGGTAGAGGTTTTTGCCGGCTTGGGCCATCGACCGATCATACTATGATCCAAGATCGTAACATTGGAGCCAATCACTGTCCCCGCACAGATCGTCACATGATTACCTATTGTTACATTATCACCGAGGATAACCCCTTCTTCAATCACCGAAAAGTAACCAATGGATACATTTTCACCCTGTTTTACTGTTTCATGGATTATTTTCATCTATCTTCATCCCTTATCCCATTTCATCTACCCAATGTTGATTATCGATTCTCATAGAATTGGGTGATCCGATCGACAACGTGATCGATTTGTTCTTCTGTCAGCTCAGGAAAGAGTGGAAGTGCAAATGTGCGTTTAGATGCAGCTTCAGCATGAGGGAGGCTCCCTTCCTGATACTCCAGGTCACGAAATACTTCTTGCAAATGAAGAGGCAAAGGATAATAGACTCCCGTTGAAATCCCATGCTCTTTCAAATACTGCATCAGCTCATCCCGCTCATTTGAACGGACAATATATAAATGGTAAATATGTTTACGATAAGGCGCTTCCACAGGCGTTTGAATGGGTAAACGTTGCAAACGTTCATGATAGATTTCTGCTTTTTCACGACGTAGATGATTCCATGTATCGAGATGGCGCAGCTTCACGCGTAACATCGCTGCCTGAATTTCATCCAAGCGACTATTATAACCCAAAACGTTATGATAATACTTTTTGGGATAACTACCATGTACACGTAAAATCCGTATTTTTGCAGCTAACTCATCATCATTGGTGACCACCATTCCACCGTCACCGTATCCACCGAGGTTTTTCGTCGGGAAAAAGGAAAATGTAGCGGCATGTCCCCATGAGCCAATCTTTTTCCTTTGATACTCAGCACCCATCGCTTGTGCGGCATCTTCCAACACAAAAAGATTATGTTCTTCCGCTAAAGACATAATTTCATCGATATTGGCAGGTTGCCCAAAGATATGAACAGGAATAATTGCTTTGGTTTTCTGATTAATATTTTGACGTATCTGTTCCACATCAATATTATAGGTTTCCGGATCAATGTCAACAAACACGGGAGTCGCACCCAATTGTGAAATGACTTCAGCAGTCGCAAAAAAAGTAAAGGGGGTTGTAATCACTTCATCTCCAGCACCGATCCCTTTGGCATCCAAAGCGAGCAGAAGTGCATCTGTCCCGTTCGCTACCCCAACGGCATGTTTCACTCCGCAATAATCAGCTACTTCCTGTTCAAAGGCTTTCACTTCAGGACCCATAATATACTGACCGCTCTCAAGGACTCGATTCACTGCTTCTTGAAGATCTTCACGTATGGATTGATATTGTGCCGTTAAATCCAATAATGGTAAAGCCATATCAATTCTCCTTGTCTCTTATTATTCGATGACATCCAACCGAATCGGTCGTTGTTTTTCCGCGGATTGCTGACAAGCGATCACCAATTGAAGGACATGACGACCTTCTATCCCTGATACAATAGGCTCACGACCTTCGAGAATTGCATCGATCATATCTTGAATAATGCACTGGTGACCAGGAATTCCAAAAGGATCATTTTCCACTTCTTGAATATCTTGCTCTACTTCTGCATCCGATAAATCGGCAAACTTCCATGTTTTGATCCAATTGGCGGTTGAACCTCCAATGATCGCTGTACCCGTTTCTCCAAAGATACTTAAACTCTCTTCTAAATTACGTGGATAGAGTGTAATGGCTGCTTCCAACACACCCAAAGCTCCGTTCTTAAAGCGAATCACTGAAACAGAAGTATCTTCTGTTTCGATCTTCCGAATTCGCGTAGCTGCATAAGTGGTCACTTCTTCTGCATCACCCATCATCCACAGCAATAGATCCATATTGTGAATGGCTTGATTCATCAAAACGCCGCCATCCATCGCTTTTGTCCCACGCCACGGAGCCTGTGCAAAATACGCATCATTTCGATTCCAACGAACGGTTGCATTGGCATGACCAATTTTCCCGAACGCTCCCGCTTCGATGCGGCTTCTTAATTTTTTAATGGCGGGTCGAAAGCGATTGGGATGAACAACAGCCAATTTTACACCATTTTTTTTGCAAGCATCGATCATTTCATCGGCATCGCTTAAGCGGAGTGCCATCGGTTTTTCGACAATGACATGTTTCCCTGCTTCCGCAGCCTGAATCGTAAAATCAGCATGCAATCCTGTCGGAAGACAGATACAGACCACATCAACAGTGGGATCTGCTAACAAATCCTGATATCTTGTATATCCTTTGACTCCATCTTTTAAAAAATGATTGATTCGTTGTTGATCCGTATCACAAACTGCGACTAGCTTTGCATGCTCAATTGCTTCAATGCCAGCCGCATGCTTTTTCGCGATATGACCACATCCTACGATTGCAAAACGTAACACAACGGTCCCTCTTTTCCCATTGAATGATCCATGAAGATTGATCATTATATTACATTTCGATTACAAACTACTTACCAATGTAACATAGTTGAAATGTTTTGGGTATCCCCTTTCACAAAAAAAGTCAACAATTCCCTCAACTCTCTCAACTCAATACATGCTGATAAATGGAAACCATTTGTCTGGCATTTTCTGCCCATGTGAAAGCTCTTGAAGCTCGATATGCTTTCTCACCCATTTCCTCTGTTTGATCCGTTCGATGGATCAATAAATCGATCAGAGCATCTGCAAATTTTTTAGCATCTCTAGCTGGCACAATTCTTCCTGTCTCCCGATCCTGTAAGATTTCAGCTATTCCGCCTACATTGGTAGCAATCATCGGCTTGCCACAGGCCATGCTCTCCAATAAGATGGAAGGCAATCCCTCGCTTAAACTCGAAAGAACCACGACATCGGCACTTTGAAGCCACGTAGGAATCTCATCATAGGGTTGCCGACCAACAAATGAAACCAGCGGAGCAATGCCCAATGCGTTTGCTTCACGCTGTAGGGACGCCTTGAGTTTCCCATCGCCCACTATTACCAATCGAATCTGATCCGATTGGCGCGTACATTTCGAAAATGCTTGCAGCAAATAGGATAATCCTTTCACTGGATATAAGTTACCTACAAATAAACAAATCTTTTTATCCGTTGGCAGTCCCAGTTTTGCTCGTGCCGCTGTCTGATCACCAGGTTGAAATCGATTTGGATCAAAACCATTATAGATGGTCTGGATGCGCACATCCTGATAGATGGACTCGACCTCTTGCTGTAAACGACGACTAACCGTGACCACCTGGTTCGTCTCTTTCAAGGCAAACAGTGTCTGTTTATAAACACCTTTACTCCGCTTTGGATATAGCATAATATCGGAACCATGAATGGTTGATACAATGGGAACTTGAAAATGCTCCTTTAAGCGCACACCTGCATTTCCATCTGGAAAAATCGTGTGACAATGAATCAGATCAAATGGGAATTTCGGATACAGTTCGGCTAACACAGGGTGTAATGATTTTTGATAGAGAGATCCATATGTGGAAAAGAAGAACCCCCCAGGAAACATGCGGGTAGGAACATAATGCACCGAGATTCCTTCGATCTCGGTTTGTCGGGGTAGTCGACGATATCCGCTCCATTTATAGTAAAAAGGAAAAGAAGGAATGGGCGAAACGACTTGAACCTCAACCCCTTCCTTCATCAGCGCTTTGCATTGGTTATGTACAAAAATCCCTGCATGCCAATTGACCGGATTGGGGTACATATGTGAAAGAACTAATACTTTTGCGCACATCGACCAAACCATCCTTTTATATCCGATTCTTGTTACCCTTGGATCGCAAACATCAATTCACCTTCTACCGCTATTTCTTCACTAACTTTGGCGATCCCTTTTCCTTTCCCAATCGTGCCGCGCATACGTGTTAACTCGAGTTCCAATCTTAAGACGTCACCAGGTTTTACCTGTCTTCGAATGCGCAGTTTATCGATCCCAGCAAACAATGCAATCTTTCCTTTATTTTCTTCCATTCCTAGAACGGCTACAGCTCCTACTTGCGCTAACGCTTCAATAATTAACACACCCGGCATCACCGGATACTCAGGGAAATGTCCCTGAAAAAACGGTTCGTTGATAGTCACATTCTTTACACCTACTGCCCGCTTGCCTGGTTCATATTCGACAATTTGATCGATCAACAGAAACGGATAACGATGGGGAATAATCTTTTGAATTTCCTGAATATCCATTTTTTATCCTCCTTATGATTGATGATGGTCATGATTTAAGATCACAAACTCATAGATATAGATTAATGAAGCAATAAAAGAAATGCCAATAACAACCCATAAAAGCGGTCGCGCCCATGCTACATCCAACATCAATAAGATCAACACCATATAAAAGAGAAACGTGGTCACCTTGCCAAGAACATTGGCAGGTACTGTCTTCATCCCTTGAAAATGAAAAATTGCAGAACAAATAATCATAGATGCTTCTCGTACAAAAATGGCGACAGTTTCCCAAATGTTGATTTTAAATGAAAATAACAACGATAAAAAAACAGCCAGCATCATACATTTATCGGCCAATGGATCCAGCATGATCCCTAACTGTGTGACCTGCTGATAGCGACGTGCGAGATATCCGTCAATGATATCAGTCAAACCTGCGAAGAGGACAACTCCAATTGCCCAATAGATTCGTCCAGGAATCTCTGAAAAATAGAGCATCAAATAAATTGGAACGAATATAAAACGAAATAGAGTAAGTAAGTTGGGCAAATTCATTCTCGCACCTCCTCACAGTTTTCCAACATGATTATAACGGACAACCGATTGGAATGAAATAACAAAAACACGAAAGACCCCGTCCCTCGCCAAAAAATGAATCAATCAGCTAAAGACGGGTTCTATTTTGTGAATATAAGTTTATAAAGATGTATCCACATATCGATATTGAAAATATCGCTTGCTGGTTGATCTCCTATCATCGTATGCCCAATAATTAAGCTAATCAACAAAACGACGAGTAATACGAGAGGTAACCATAAGATTTTAACGGCTAACATCCATTTACTGGATTTTTTATCTTCTAAATAAGAGTCTTTTTTCTTGTCCTTGACCTTTTTGGCCCTCTTCTTGGAGGTTGTCTTTTGTTCCGATTCGTCATCTTCTGTTTGAGAAAAAACAAACGGTTTGGTTTCTGAAGGTTTGGTCTCTCCTTCTTTGGTCTGTTGTTCCGACGATGTGGATTCTTCATGCTTGATGGTAGCTTCTCGGTCTTCGGTTTGTTTCTTCTCTTCATCGTCTATTTCTGGATCAATGGAGTACTCTTTAAAATCAATGGGTCCTAAGGTATCTTCAATGGTATACTTTTGCTTCTTTTTCTCGGTTGGCGATTCGGGTTTGTCTTCGCTTTCCTTTATCGCTTCCGCTGTTTTTTCTTCTTTTTCTTCTTGTGCTTTGGATTCTTTTTCCTTTTCCTGCTCACGCGACTCCTTTTCCTCTTTGCGGTGATTCTCTATATCAGCTGACTGATCCTTTTCTCGCTTGATCTCATCATCTTTGCTCCATTTAAGCTTTCCTTTTACAACCTCCTCTTTTTTTGACTCTTTTGAAGACTCTTTCCCGCTAACGGTTTCCTCTTGATCCGTATATTTCTTTTTTTTCTCATTTTTTTGATCCTTTTTATCCATTGAACATTCCTCTCTACACGCTTCCCTTGATAGACGAACTCGTCCAATTTTTTGACTTAAAAGCGATTTCTTCAATTTTGTGATAAAAGGAAAATACCATCTTTATGGTTAATCGAAATCAGTGAAAGATCTACTAGACTATATCATAGAATATAACGTAACTATTTGAGGAAGTCTACAATAGTCAGGCTTATAATTGTTGATTATATCACGAAAAAAGCACCGGATAAAAAATAATTTTCTCTTAATATCCCCTAACAATATATTTGATCCAAGCTTCTAAATCTATCAGTTCTCTTCATTATTATCATTCGTCCTATCCGGCGCTATTTGAAGCTTACATCTTGACAGCTGCGGACTTTTTTTTATATTTAATCTTGGTCGCCTCGCCTCCCCGAAGGTGTCTTATCGATTTATGATATTCCAATATTTTTTTGACTTGACTCGCTAAATCGGGATTAATTTCAGGTAATCGTTCCGTAAGGTCTTTATGAACTGTACTCTTAGATACACCAAATTTTTTCGCTATAGAACGAACTGTATTTTGGGTTTCTACAAAATATCGTCCAATCTTTATGGTTCGCTCCTTTATATAATCATGCACTCTTCTTTCTCCCTCCTTTGACACAATTGGTACATTATATGAACCGTTTTTTCGGTTATTCTCACTGATACAAGCCTAGACAAGCTAAATCTCTCTATTTTTTTCAAACACAAGTGATGAATGGATTGATTTCTTACAAACACAAAAAAAGCACTCACTTTCTTATGAAAGCAAGTGCTTTTCTGTCACGATTGAGGAAGAAAATTTGCTGGATTTACAGGCTTTTCTTCGCGGTGCACCTCGAAATGAAGGTGAATGCCTGCTTCTTTTTCAAATTGGTTTCGTCCAGCTTCTGCAATTACATCGCCTTTTTTCAACATTTGACCTTTTTCGACTCTCACATTTTCCAAGCTTTGATAAACAGTGACTAGACCGTTCTCATGTTGGATGGCTACTTGTTTTCCTACGATCGGATTTTCTTCCACGCGAATTACTTTTCCAGCCATCGCAGCAACGACTTCAAATGTTTTTCCATCTTTACGAGCAAAATCCATTCCTGTATGCGGCCAATATGTATTCGCATATTTGATTAAAGAGGCTTGTTTACTTTCTTTTGATCCGGATTCTTCATAAAAACCGATGGTCCTTTCGGCTTGACCTTGTTTTACAGGAAGGATCATGGATTCCTCCGTTTGTTCAACAGGGAGAATCTCATCTTGTTCCTTTTGAGCGATGGAAGGTCGACTTACTTCTTGAAAAGGTTGTTGTTGAAACCACCAAGCTATGCCTAAAATGAGTGCTGCAACGACCATGTATAAAGCTGGAAAAAACCATTTTTTTGATAAGAGTTTCTTCCACTTCAAGCGTTGTTGCGCTTTTTCCAACGTAGGAATTGTTTTCTTTGGTTCCTCTGGGTTCATTTATCATCACCTCAGGAACCATTCTTGACAGGAAAATGAAGTTATATACCTAAGGTGTTAAATGTTTCGTATATTGAGGTTGCTCTTAATGTTTAAGAAAAACTTTCATTCCACGAGACAATCTCTACATCTTGATAATAATGATCGATAATCTCAGTCATCTTTTTTCCTTGCTTTGCCATCAGGTTCGCCCCCCATTGACTCATCCCCACACCGTGTCCATACCCCCTTGTTCGAAACAAAACAGAATTGGCGTTTATGTGAATGGTAAAATCAGACGAAGACAATTGGAAAGCTTCTCGAATTTGACGACCGGTAAAGATATGATCTCCAATCATCACTTTTTCAACACGGTTGCCATCTGTTCTCCCCAACACACGAATCCAAGCACCTTGTGTCCCTGTCGGAAGACTGATTTCCTTCCCGGTCTTTTGCTTCAACGCTTGTACAAACTGTGAAATGGTGATTTGCTTCTGATTGAGATATTTCGGCGATTCCTTGTCCCATGTCGAAGAAACACTGCGCAAATATGGATATGCCG
>JANWJM010000080.1 GCA_025449475.1 Thermoactinomycetaceae bacterium | reverse complement strand
CCGAAAAGCAGCTAAAGAGATCGTTGGAGGTAGAAAAAAACGTTTTGTCGTAACTGAAAAAAGCTTGCACAAATATTTAGGTCCCATAAAGTATCGCTACGGGGTCATGGAAGAGAAAGATCAGGTTGGTGTCGCAACTGGTCTTGCTTGGACAGAAGTGGGGGGAGATATCCTTTCAGTGGAGGTCACACTGATTCCAGGAAAAGGAAAGCTGACTTTGACCGGAAAACTGGGGGATATTATGAAAGAGTCTGCGCAGGCCGCCTTTAGTTATATTCGCTCACGCGCTGAAGAGTGGGAGATTGATCCCGATTTTCATGAAAAGCATGATATCCATATTCATGTGCCAGAGGGATCGATCCCCAAAGATGGACCCTCCGCAGGGATCACGATGGCAACAGCGATTGTATCGGCCTTAACGGGCAAACCGGTATCAAAAAATGTAGCGATGACTGGTGAGATCACACTTCGAGGTCGAGTTTTACCGATTGGGGGATTAAAAGAAAAATCGCTTAGCGCGCATCGTGCGGGAATCAAACATATTTTGATCCCCAAGGATAACAAAAAAGATCTTGTTGATATTCCCAAAAGTGTATTAAAGGATTTGAAAGTTACGCCTGTATCCCATATGGATGAGGTACTCGAGTTTGCTTTGGTGAGGAATGCAAATGAAAATAAAGCAGACTGAATTTGTCATCAGTGCCGTTTCGCCCAATCAGTATCCGAATGACGCCCTGCCAGAAATTGCTTTGGCCGGGCGCTCCAATGTTGGAAAATCCTCTTTGATCAATTGTTTAACGAGTCGGAAAAATTTGGCCCGTACAAGTTCAAAACCCGGAAAAACCCAAACCATCAACTTCTATCGATGCAATAAATCGTTTTATTTGGCGGATGTTCCAGGGTATGGATTTGCGAAAGTCTCCAAAAGTGTTCGCCAGGCTTGGCGTAAAATGATGGAGACGTACTTTCACACACGAACTTCTTTGCATGGTGTGATCCTCATTGTTGATATTCGCCATCCCCCCACGACCGATGATCAACAGATGCTTCATTTTTTGAGAGCGCGAAAACTCCCTACGATCGTTGTGGCTACCAAAGCGGATAAAATTACAAGGGGGAAATGGCTCAATCATTTAAAGGTTATTCGAGATCAACTGAGATTATCCCATCAGGATCCTCTAATTCCCTTTTCAGCACAAACTGCTATTGGAAAAAAGGAGCTTTTACAACACCTATCAACAATTTTTTCTCTAAAGGCATGACAAATTTGGTCGGTGAATAGCTTTAATGTACATAACACATAGAAAGGATGGAGAGGATGACCAAGAAATTACGTGTCGGTGTACTTTTCGGTGGAAAATCGGGGGAACATGATGTCTCTTTGTTATCGGCGACTTCGGTCATGGAAGCAATGGATCTGGAGCAATATGAAGTGATCCCGATCGGCATCGAGAAAGATGGATCGTGGAGAATCGGGCAATCGTCATTGCAGATGTTAGCAGGAATCATGTCATCCGACCACACTCAAGCAATCACCCGTCAAATCCCCCAAGCATTTCAGGAGATCGAGGAAGCATCTTTAGCTGTTCTTAATCCCCAAAAAATCGATGTCGTTTTCCCTGTGATCCATGGCACGTATGGCGAAGATGGGAAATTGCAAGGGCTGTTTGAAATGGCAGAGATTCCCTATGTAGGAGCCGGAGTACTTGCATCCGCTATCGGAATGGATAAAGCGATTTCAAAAAAAGTATTTCAGCAAGCAGGTCTTCCGCAAGCCAAGTATCTCTCGTATCATCGAAAAAAACTAAAGAGTCAGGAAACAGAAATGGTGGCGCAGATTGAAGAGCAACTTGGATATCCCTGCTTTGTCAAACCGGCAAATCTGGGATCGAGTGTGGGAATTTCAAAAGCAATCCATCGTCAAGAATTGATCGAAGCGTTACACTTGGCAGCAAAGTATGACGAAAAAATTGTGATCGAAGAGTTTGTTGAAGCTCGAGAGATTGAGGTTGCGATCTTAGGCAATCACCAGCCAGAAGCATCGGTACCAGGTGAAATCATCTCCTCCAATGAATTTTATGATTATCGTGCAAAGTATGTCGATGGAAAATCACGTATGCAAATACCGGCGGATTTATCAGCAGAAACGGCTGAGAAAATCCGTGAAATGGCCATTCAGGCCTATCAAGCCATTGACGGTTCCGGATTATCGAGAGTCGATTTTTTTGTAAGGAAAGAAAGTGGCGAAATCTTACTCAATGAGATTAATACCATGCCTGGATTCACGCCTTTCAGCATGTATTCCAAGCTATGGGAACACTCAGGGATTTCTTATTCGGAGTTGGTTTCACGCTTGATCGAACTGGCGATTGAGAGACATCAAGAGAAACAATCACTCGTCACCACATTCGAAGTGGAATAAACGGCTGTATTACCGGTTTAATCGTGAGTTAGATAGAAAGGATACTCCCATGATCATCGAAATGAAGAAGATTAATTTTCAGCGAAAAGGTCGATCCATACTACGCAATCTGTCATGGAATGTAAAAAAAGGAGAGCATTGGGCCATTGTCGGCTTAAACGGTTCAGGAAAAACAACCCTCCTGAACCTTGTAAACGGCTACTTGTGGCCCACTTCCGGAACAATCGCTGTTTTTGGTCATCAATATGGAAAAGTGATGATCCAAGAAGTGCGACAACGAATCGGATGGGTCAGCTCTTCTCTCCAACTCCGATTGCCGGAAGAGCTCACGACAGAGAAGATTATTATCGGTGGAAAGTATGGAACCATTGGATATTACGACGAGCTGAGCCCTAGTGATGAAGAGGACGTGCTTCAACTACTCCAGCTTTTTCGGTGTAAAGATTTGTTTCGTCGAACCTATCAGACCTTATCGCAAGGTGAAAGGCAAAACGTATTAATTGCGCGCGCTTTAATTGCAGAGCCAGAGCTTTTGATTTTGGACGAGCCCTGTACAGGACTTGACCTCATCTCTCGTGAACAAGTCCTTGCTATGATTCAACAGATTGCGCTGCAGAGGAGAGGTCCTACGTTAATTTATGTGACCCATCATATCGAAGAGATCCTCCCTTGCTTCACGCATACCCTTCTATTGAGAGAGGGAGAGGTCTTTCAAGCGGGAAAAACGGAAGAACTGCTTACACCTCAGCAGCTCTCTGCCTTTTTTCAGGTTCCTATCGTGGTTCAACCGATGGGACAAAGACAATGGGTCGCTTTAGATAAAAAATAGGCCGAATCAACCACTGATTCGGCTATTTCCGTAGCATAAAATAAACACCTAATCCCAACAGCAGCAGCGGCCAATATGTATTTAGCGTAGGAGCAATCGAAGCGAGCGAGGAAATGTCGTTCAAACCCGGCCATGCAAAGATTCCACTTAGTACAAGAATCAAGGCAATCACGGCCGTCAAATTTTGTTTATTAATAAAAAATTGCAAAAAGACCCCGCAACCAATCATCAGCAGTAAAATACTCCAATGGTCTGACCAGCCAGTCACATATTGTTTTCCCCAGATAAATAATCCAATCGCCGCTCCAATTCCTGCAATCAGTCCCAATTTATCATTTTGATTCGTAAAAGAAACAGCAATCAGAACCGTACTTACAAAGAAAAGCAGAAATGGCCAAGAGATAAAAGAGGCAATGGACGCCAAATTGGTTTTAATCACCAACAGTAAGATACTGAAGAACACAAGAATGAATCCGATTAGCTTCTTCTGCATGATTGCTCTCCTTTCTGACAACTTGGTTATGTCCATCTTATCATATACTTCAGAATAATAATTTGATCCTTTTTTGGAAAACGCCCTGCCATCGCTCAGGACTTCAAAATCTGTTCACACCTCTGAGCCAAGGTTTAAAAATACTCTATGTTATAATGAGAATTGATCCTTTCAGGTTAAGGTTGGCAGAAATCATTATAAAATTATTTATTTATGACAGTTTTTGATTTTGTCACTCAGTCAGGAGTGAAAGAGATGCATATACTTACAATTGGATTAAACCATCATTCCGCACCAATTGAATTACGTGAACGACTTACATTCTCAGAAAATCGTTTAAAAATGGCTGTCTCGCATTTGCGGAACATGAAAAGCATTTTAGAAGGGGTTATTATCAGTACATGTAACCGAATGGAATTATATATTGTTTGCGATCAACTGCATACTGGAAAATATTATAGTAAAGTGTTCCTAGAGAGTTGGTTTGATCTTCCCAAAGAGGAGTTTCAAAAGTATCTCTATATCAAACAGAACGAACAAGCGGTACAACATTTGTTTTGTGTCGTTGCGGGTCTTGATTCTCTCGTGATTGGGGAGACACAAATTCTCGGGCAAGTGAAGACAGCCTTTTTTACTGCCAGAGAAGCCGAAGCGACAGGGACAATTTTCCACAAACTGTTTCAACAAGCGATTACGTTTGGTAAACAAGTGCATAGCCGGACGGGAATCGGAACCAATGCAGTTTCGATTGGCTATGCGGCAGTTGAACTCGCGCGTCAATTGTTTGATCGATTAGATGATAAGAAGGTCATCTTGCTGGGAGCAGGGAAAATGGCAGAGTTGACAGCCAAACACTTTGCAGCTTATCAAACGAAAACCACCGTGCTCAATCGGACATTTACACGTGCAAAGAAAATGGCGGAACGCTTTCAGGGCGATGCATATCCGTGGGATCGGCTCGAAGAGATACTGCAGGAAGCCGATATTGTGATCAGCTCTACAAGCTCATCTGAACTGGTCGTAACACGCGATCAGATCGAATCCATTCTTGAGAATCGTGAGTCACCTCTGTTCTTCATTGATATTGCTCTTCCGCGCGATATCGATCCTTCCGTTCAAGAGATGGAGCATGTATTTTTGTACAATCTTGATGATTTAAAAGGAATTGTGGATCAGAATAAATCCTTACGAGCTCAAGAAGCTGAAAAAGTGAGCGAATGGATTGAGGAAGAAGTGAAAAAATTTTATGAGTGGGTGCAAATGCTGGGCGTTGTTCCTTTAATCAGTGCGTTGCGCGAAAAAGCACTAACTGTGCAGGAAGAAGTGATGCAACGGATTGAGCGAAAATTGCCAGAGCTGACTGAAAAAGAGAAACGTGTGTTGAGAAAACAGACAAAGAGCATTATTAATCAATTATTGCGCGATCCGATCATTCGTTTAAAAGAGTTGTCTACCTCCCCCCGTCAAGAAGAAATCTTATATCTCTTTCAGCATATTTTTGCTTTAGAGGAGTACATGGATCAGCAACATACCACACAGGACAAGAAGGTATCTTCACTTACGATGATGCGGAAGAAACTTGATCAACATCAGCTTGGAGGAGCGAGGTAATGAGGAAAATCATTGTTGGTTCTCGAAAAAGTAGACTTGCCTTAACACAGACCAATTGGGTGATCCAGCAGTTGGAGCAAAAATTTCCCCATCTTACGTTTGCGTTGGAAACGATGACAACGAAGGGGGATCGGATTCTGAATGTAACCTTATCCAAAGTCGGCGGGAAAGGACTATTTGTCAAAGAAATTGAAAATGCGTTACTGGAAAAAAAGATTGATTTGGCGGTTCATAGTATGAAAGATTTGCCTGCCCAGAACCCAGAAGGGCTTGCGATTGTAGCGATCCCCAGGCGAGAAAATCCATTTGACTGTTTGATTAGCCGGAATGGAGAGACTTTGGATGAATTGCCCGCCAATGCCGTGATCGGGACGAGTAGTTTGCGCAGGCAAGCACAAGTCTTGGCAAACCGCCCTGATTTACAGGTGAAGCCCATTCGTGGAAATATCGATACACGGCTTAGACGCTTGAGGCAAGGTGAATTTGATGGGATTCTTTTGGCGACAGCTGGACTTAGGAGAGTAAATTGGCAGGATCAAATTACGCAGGAATTCCCATTGTCATTGATGGTTCCAGCAGTCGGACAAGGAGCTTTGGCCATTCAGTGCCGAGAAGAAGATCACGAAATGATTGATTTGCTACGCTCGATTCATCACGATGAAACAGCCCGCTGTGTCCGTGCTGAACGAGCTTTTCTATTTTCTTTTCAAGGAGATTGTCATCTTCCGATTGCAGGGTATGCCCAAAAAGAAGGGGACTCTATTCGTTTGACAGGTCTTATAAGTAGTCCGGACGGGAAAAAGGTACTTCGAAAAAGCATGATCGGAACCGAGGAAGAACAATTAGGTCAAGCCTTGGCGGAACAAATGATTCGACTCGGTGCTAAAGATTTATTGGCAACCGTCTAAGGAGTGGCTATGAATGAAAGGGTTGGTTTACTTTGTAGGAGCAGGTCCAGGAGATCCTGAGCTGTTAACTGTAAAAGGGCTCCACATAATGAGGCAAGCCGATGTATTGATTTGTGATCGTTTCATCAACCCTCAATTGCTGAAATATGCGCCGAGCGAAGCAGAGATTTTTTATGTAGGAAAGCCATCATCCAAGCACACGTTGTCACAGGATGAGATCCATTGCTTTATGGCTCAGAAAGCAAAAGAAGGAAAAAAAGTTGTTCGTCTAATCAATGGAGACCCTTTTCTATTTGGAAAAGGGGGTGAAGAAACGGAGTCCCTGCAGTTGGAACAGATCCCTTTTGAGATCATTCCTGGAATCCCAACTGCATTAGCCGCGCCAGCCTATGCTGGAATCCCTGTGACCCATCGAGCGGTTAGTTCTTCTTTTGCGGTGATAACAGACATAAAGATGAGGGATATGGATTGGGGGCGACTTGCAAAGAATATCGATACGTTCATTTTTTTCGTTGAAGCGAAGAACTTATCCTTGATTATCGAGCAACTGCTCCAAAATGGTCATGATCCATCAACACCTGTCGCTGTGATTCAAAATGGAACAACGATTGATCAAAACGTTGTCATTGGGGACTTGGTCACGATCGATCAGAAGGTGAATGAAGCATCCCTTGCATCGCCGGCAATTATCATCGTAGGTCATGTGGTCTGGTGGCATAAAAAGCTTCGTTGGTTTGAAAACAAACCTCTATTTGGTCAGCGCATTTTGATTACACGTGCGAGGGAACAAAGCAAAGAATTATCGGAGAAAATTGCTGCTTTAGGTGGAGAGCCCTTGGAATTACCAGTTATTCGGATGGTTCCCCCTCAAAATCAAGAGTTGGATCAAGCGCTTCAACGATTGGATCAATATGATTGGGTGCTTTTTACCAGTGTCAATGGGGTAAAATTCTTCCTTAATAGAATGAAAGAACAAAAGATCGACATTCGGAAACTGGCAAATGCCAAAATCGCAGTGGTGGGACCAAAGACGAAAGAAACGGTCGAAGCATATGGTCTTATTGTCGATTGTATGCCAAAAGAGCATGTGGCAGAAGCGATGGTCGAAACCATGCGTTCGGAGATTTCGGCGGGTGAAAAAATCCTATTTCCACGTTCCAAAATTGCGCGCAATCTGATTCCGATGGAGTTAGAAAAAATGGGTTGTCAGGTAGATACAGTCGATGCTTATGACACAGTCCTGGCGGATGAACATGCCGAGGAAATCGTAAAAAAGTTACAAGAAGGCTTGATCCATGTGGTCACATTCACCAGCCCATCGGCTGTCCAGAATTTTCAGCAGTTGGTTGCAAAAGTGACTAATTCTTGGCGTGATTTGATGATGAATGTGAAGATTGTCTGTATTGGTCCGATTACTGCTAACACCGCTCAAAAACTGGGATTAACGGTGGATGCCGTTGCCAATATGTATACAGTGGACGGATTAATCGAAGCACTTCTGTCATAAAATGTTAGAATTTAGCTTGAAAGAGGGTGGAGGGAGATGCAAAGTTTTCAGCGTCATCGCCGTTTACGAAGAAATCCAATGATTCGTTCCATGGTTCAAGAGCATCATCTAGGTGTGCATGATCTAATCTATCCGGTGTTTGTAGTAGAAGGTTCCAATCAAAAGAACCTCATTCCATCCATGCCTGGTATTTTTCAATTCTCAATTGATAGATTGGGCGAAGAGATGGAAGAAGTCGTCAATGCGGGTATTCCATCGATCATGGTGTTTGGAGTGCCTCATGATAAAGACGAAAAAGGTTCACAAGCCGATCATGATCATGGAATTGTACAGAAAGCGATTCGGTATATCAAAGAGAATTTTCCTTCTCTTTATGTCATTGCAGATACGTGCCTCTGTCAATATACTTCGCATGGACATTGTGGCTTGGTACGAGAGGGGGAAATTGAGAACGATTCTTCACTCGAACGACTGGTTCAAACTGCGGTTTCACAAGCACGTGCGGGTGCTGATATGATTGCGCCTTCCAATATGATGGATGGTTTTGTTTATGTCATTCGAAAAGGGCTTGATAAGGCTGGATTTGACCAGATTCCCATTCTTTCTTATGCTGTAAAGTATGCTTCTAGTTTTTATGGACCTTTTCGAGATGCAGCACACTCTGCTCCGCAGTTTGGGGATCGGCGAACTTATCAGATGAATCCAGCTAATGCGAGAGAAGCCTTGCGGGAAGCCACGTCCGATGTGGCAGAGGGCGCCGATTTGTTGATGGTGAAACCAGGACTTGCTTATCTGGATGTGATATATCGTGTGCGCGAGCGGTTTGATTTGCCCGTTGTCGCTTATAATGTGAGTGGTGAGTACTCCATGGTCAAATCGGCAGCACAAAATGGCTGGATCAATGAAAAGGAAGTGGTCCTCGAGACGTTGATTGGTTTTAAACGAGCAGGCGCCGATTTAATCCTCACTTATCACGCCAAAGATGTTGCGAAGTGGTTGCAATCATAAACAGAGATTGGTTGATTACATGGTTTGATATTAAAACAACAAGAAAGGATGCAAACGACTTGCAAAACTTTGATCGATCAAGGGTGGCTTATCGCAAGGCTGTAGAGCTGATTCCAGGAGGAGTCAATAGCCCCGTTCGCGCATTTCGTGCGGTCGACATGAATCCGATCCATATCCGTGCAGGGAAGGGATCTCGCTTGGTGGATATCGATGGCAATGAGTACATTGATTACATCTGTTCATGGGGACCTCTCATCTTAGGACATGCTCACCCTGCAGTGGTGGAAGCGGTTGAACAGGCGGTGCAAAACGGAACAAGCGTTGGTTTACCGACT
>JANWJM010000079.1 GCA_025449475.1 Thermoactinomycetaceae bacterium | reverse complement strand
CAACAGGTTCCCACCCTGTAAGAAAAAAAATCCATTTTTAAGCATGATGGGATGTCTTTTGTCGTGAGTATTGATTACAAATTAGAAATCGCCATGTGGCTTTGCCAAAAGATCTCGGTGGCCACGACAACATGTAAGCATCATGGTCAGACCATTCTCCTAGAAACAAAAAAAGACCAAGCCGTTTAGAGGCTTGGTCTTTTTCTTTACCAAGGATTGTGGATTTCTTTTACTTCATGATCGGTATTTCCACATTCGCACGGAGTGTCTTGTCGATTGGACGAAAATTCCTTACCGCATTTTTTGCATTCCAATTCATACGTGATCATGTTTTCATCACTTTCCTTTCCGTTTTTATAAATTGTTGAAAACAGAAAAATTCTTTTTACGCCATCTGGCGGGAGTTTCGCTGATCGTGTTAGAATTAGGTGAGTTCTTGCAGCGCAGCGCTTGCCTTGTGGCAGGCGCTTTTATTGTTCAGGTTCGGCTTCAGTCACTTGATGTGCGAAAAACAGCAGTATCGTAAGCATCCTTGATCACCTCCGTTTTCTTTATATCCATATTATACAATAGTGTCTAATGTATCACAACCCCTTTTTATACAAAAATGTCTCATGTATAATAAAGATTTAGGAGGTGAGCCGCTGTTGAGAAAAACAAACACCAGCATTCAAGATCCCATCTGTGTAGTGAAAGGAAAATTGTCAAAAACGTTAAAGGAAAAGGGCTGGACTCAAGACCAAGCAGCGATGAAAAGCGGCGTGGCTCAACCCAAGATTTCCCGCTTTGACAAAAGTAAGACGGTAGACCCCAGTACAGTGGCTTCACTGATGAAGGGACTCGATCTTGAGTTTTGGGATTTGTTTGAGATCGTCGAGGAAAAGGAGAAACCGGACTATATGAAAGAGCCAGGCGAAGAGTGACCCTGGCTTTTTTCAATGAAAAAAATATCAACTAGTTTGAACAGCAAACATATGCTGCTTTGGTTGGGAGGGGAGCAATGACAGTTCTCACTTTGTAGATAATATTATCAAGAGGAGATGTGTTAACCATGATTTTGAAGAAGCAGCATTTACCCAAAAAATAAGACCAGGTTTTTACCACCTGGTCTTTTCGCTTTTTTTGGATCCAGTGCCCTAGTCTAAGCGTTTATTCTCTCTTGTGGTTTTTCAGTTGTTTCTTGAGTATTTGTTCCCGTTTCTTTTGTTCTTTGTCTTCGTTTATTTTTTATATGTACCTTCTCTAGATTTTCTCTCACTTTTTTAACCAAGTTAAGGACACGCTTACTCCAGTTCTCTACTGTTTCTTTGTAATCATGACCTCGAATCATTCCCATGGTGATGAGAATGATCCATGTCAATATTACCAACACTCCACCCGCGATGAGGAGCCACTCCACAATTTTCAACCATAAGACAAGGCCATCGAGTAACCATTTACCTACACTTATTAAATACGGTTTGGCGATCAGCCATGCTTGTTCTGCACGACGAGGTATGTTCTTAAGCCAAAAGTTCCAAGGTTCATCGATCCGTACAAAAAAGAGTGCAGCAAAGATGGTGAAGAGCCGGACCGCCCCTTTCCAAACGTAGTTGTGGAAGTAATATGACCATCCATCCACAATCCCGAATACTGCGAAAATCATATAGGCTACGATAATGGCAATCACTATATTTGACCAATACACAATGTCAGATTCATATGGACTAACAAGTTGAATCGCTTTCCAACGTACTTCAGGGTAGATCCATGCCGCAATGTATAACACGATGACGAAATACGCCATAGAGACGGTAGGGAATGTTCGATTAATCCAACTAAACAAACTCTATCACATCCTTTTTTGTTCCATTGGATTAGTAAGAGTATTCGTTCCGGTTTATATAAGTCCTTCTAGGAACGAATATTCTATGTTGGTTTGTAACAACTAGTTCGGTCATTTTTATAGATACCTTTTGCTAAAGAAGGAATTTAACAATAGAAAGAAAAACAAATTATCTGTGTGAATATTCTTGATGGAGGTGTCGTCAAATGAGTCTTTCTCATGTTATTACTGAGTGGGTTCTAGACACAAATGCCTCTGAAATTCCTATTCACCTTTACTGGATTCCACAAAAGAACATGGATGCACAGGGAATTGAATCTGATACAGCTAGGTTGAAATACCAAGTCCGTCGTGAAAATGATTGGATGAATATCCAAAGTGCGGCTCATTTACTAGGGGCGTTTGAACAAATTAAAGAATGGGGCGACGTTAAGTATATTGATGATGATTATCGTGTGATTAATTTAGACTCTCCAACCGAGCGTCGATTGTTGGAACGTTTACTATCCGAACAATTAAAGAGAGCACAGGATCCTAAGCGTTTTCGATCTCATCGAAACAAACCAATTCTTTACTCTGTTGCCGATCGAATTAAAGACAAAGAATATGATGTATCTCGAGTCCTGATGTATGACATTACGGTTGATCCGAAAGGTTCAATCACTGTTGGCTTTGATTTATCTCACGAGTTCACTTTCCAAAAAAGCTTGTACAACTTTATCACAGAACGTTCTCCCTTAGTTAAGACCGATTGCAAAGTCCGGGATATTGTAAAACATAATACTTGGACATTTAAACGAGTCTCAGACAAACCGATATCTTACCCCTTCATAGCTGGCCAGAATTTAATTGAATATTATCAACACCAAGGGCTAGGACGTTTTGTCGAATCAATCCCACCTGATACCCCTGCGGTTGTCTGTGTCAATTCTAAGGGAGAAGAATTTCATTTCATTCCTCAGTTACTGAGATTAGTTTGTACATGGGAGACAGTTCCCAAATATCTCAAGGATAAGGCTAAGCTGACAGCTAATGAGCGGATGGATGCATTGATTAATAAAATTATGAATCCAGTATTAAGTACATGGTCCCAAAATGAAAGTCACTTTCAACTTCGGTATAAACGGCGTGGACTTGTAGCTCAATACAATGGGTACAAGATATTGAGAATGAAAAATCCCGTTTTGGAGTTTGGTAAAGGAGTTACAACAAACCAAAAAGTCACTAAATCATTATTGAAAGGCGGTGTATGGCAGCCTCCCACCCAGCCGGTTGAAGTTCAATTTTTGATTGACCAAGAAATAGCCAGTCAATGTACCCAAAGAAAAAAGAGCGGAGAGTTTTATTTTCCTTTTTTTTGAGGAATTAGCCGATTTGTCTAAACGATTAGGCGTGCCTCTCCTTCAGCCAGATTTCAATAGTGGCAGGATTAAACGAATTCCCTTGGACGATCCATTTAAGCTTCGTGAAAAGCTACGAGAAGTATCCCCACAAATGATTTCAGATCATCCGATTCTGGTAGTGGTAAAACAGAGTAATTTAAAATCGAGGGTCGGAAGTGAGGATTTTTATACAATCCTCAAGCGGGAGTTAGGGAGAGAAAATGCCCTTCGTACACAAGTTGTCGCATATGAAACAAGTGAAAAACTCCAACAAGAAGTACTCATGAACCTTTTGCTTGGTATTTATGTAAAACTGGGTATCCATCCGTGGAGACTTCAGACACCACTTCAGTCTGAATGTTTGATAGGCGTAGATGTTTACCATGATCGGGACATTCATATAACTGGAGTCGTTCAGGTTGTCGGCCAAGATGGTATTCCACTTTGGACTAAGCCGATGTCTAACGTAGAAAGAGGCGAGATTATCAGGCAGGAGACATGGGAAGAGGTCATTTTCCAGACGTTGATGAAGTTTAAGCAAAAATATGGTCGCCTTCCCCGTCATATAACCTTTCACCGGGACGGAAAAGATCATAAAGGGGAAGTTGAAATAATTCAAAACATCCTCCAGTCTCAAAACATCCTCCAGTCTCAAAACATCCCATTTGATTATGTGGCCATTCAGAAAAAAGTCAAACGCCGACTGTCACGAAAGCCAGACAACGCTACAAAAGAAACTCCATGGGAAAATCCAAAGGGTGATGCTTATGTTAAATTTGCAGAACGGACAGCATTTCTTTGCACCACCAACCCAAGTGGATTTATAGGAATGGCCCAGCCTTTCCGGGTGACTCAAAAAACCAGTGTTCTTCCCTTCGAAAAGATTCTTTATGACGTTTATAACCTGACGTTTATGAATCTTCATGCCATAAACCCATCTCGATTACCCTCGACCATCAACTATGCTGACAAAACAGCTAGCTTCTTTGCCCGTGGATTGTTACCGATGGTGGAAATGCCCATTCAGTCTGTTTGATTAAGCCAGAGTGTTAATCGATAAACAAATGAAAAAAAGGCCAAGGTGAAAACCTAGGCCCTTTCATCCTTTTCATACTATAATCATATCAATCTGGGAATCATCGATCGAGTAATGGAAAAATGACTTGAGTTCCCTCAATGGATCTCAAGTCATTTTCATTTCTCTAGAAATGATCTAGGTAGTCCGATTAATTCAACGAGTACCACCAATCTATCAACTCTTTTCTTGAACCGCGCTTGACGATTTTGGAACCATTCCATCTGACTTTATTCACCCATTGAACAGTGGGAAAAACAGCCCAATTGTTTCTTCCATACTCTACTATTACAAAGTCATCCTCAAACTCCAGCCCATCTTGTGCAAGGTAATATTCCCAAAAATCCTCTTCCATTTTCAGATGGGCGATTTCTTTCCATCGTTTCGTTTCCATGCCTTTTGCGTTCCCTCTTGATGTGGGTACAGCTAATCGATTTCTGAACTTGTAGCATTGACGGCATCTCGCAAGTCATGCTCACTTGGTGTGACATACCGTTGTGTGGTTTGGATATTCTCATGCCCCAGAAGGCGCTGCGCCACTTCAATCCCCTTGTGATCCACCCACAATTTCGCTGCCGTATGGCGAAGGGAGTGGCAAGAATAGGATAGGTTTGCAGCCGTGAATACTTTCTCCATCGCTTTTTGGATCGCCCGTTCGGAGATCCTTGTTTTTCGCTCGGAAAGAAATACTGCTGAATCGTTGTTTTTGGATTCTCCTCGTACTTCAAGCCAGGCTTGAAGGGATTTTGTAACATCGAGATTGAGAGGAACGTCCCGAGACCGCCCGTGCTTGCTGTATCGAACCCGAACTTTGCGTTCTCTCCGATTGTCGAAGGCTATCAGATCGTCCAAATCAAGGTTCGACACCTCCGACACACGGAGGCCAGCTTGGAGCATCAGCTGCCCCATTGCGATATTCCGGAGCCGTTTCCAATCGTTCTTCTCAATCGTCGGGCTTTCCAGATAGTCAAGAAATTTGGAACGTTCCCGTGGTGTAAGCCATTTGGGAGCCAGTTGTGAAGAGGACAGTGACTTCATCTTCAGCTTGCGGGATGGGTCGGTGTGAACTCGTTCTGTTTCAAGAAGGAACTTCCAGTACGTTTTAAGCGAAGCAATCTTTTTGTTTATGGTAGCTTGCTCCTGATTGGCCATTAATGTTTGGATAAATCGCTGAAGGTCATATGCAGATGTTTCCCGCGGATCAAATTTTTCACCATTTTGTTTTTCATACCATTTCGATAAATCAGTTACCACTTGAAGGTAGGTTTGGATTGTCCTAGGCGCTCTCGTTTTTCATGAATCAAAT
>JANWJM010000078.1 GCA_025449475.1 Thermoactinomycetaceae bacterium | reverse complement strand
TCGGATCGAACGAAAAGTACATGATGCGGTCATTCAAATATATGAATTGTATAGAGATCCAAATAATAAGGGCAAAAGTTATGTCAGCACATGGATTAAAAATGATTTTATCCGCAAATTGCCTATGGGTGAGTTAGAAGCCAATCAATAGATTAGTAGAATGTTGAAAGAAAAATATTTGATTCCCTATGAGATTGAGATCGATTATAAGACGTATTATGGCTATAAAGTCAACCTTACACATCCTCAAGTACAAATGATGGTAAAAATAGCAGGCTATAAAGTCAGTTGAAGAAGTCACAACTTTTATATTAAAATATAAGAGACATCTCCTTTTGACAGATTGATTCAAAATGGGATGGAGAGAGACTACTGAGAGAGTCACTGTCAGAAAGAGGGGAATTACCTTGACTGAAGGAAATTTAGGAACTGTTCGAATTGCAGATGACGTTGTTGCAGTGATTGCTGGTTTGACAGCTGGAAAAATAAAAGGAATTGCAAGTATGTCGGCTGGAATCACAGAAGGATGGGCAAAAAGAGTAAGTGGAAAAAATTTAACGAAGGGTGTTGATGTGGAAGTCGGTCAAGTGGAGACGGCGATCGACTTACGCGTAATTGTTGAATACGGCGTTAAAATAAATGAAGTTTGCCAAATCTTACAACAAGAAGTGAAAGAAGCCGTTGAAAATATGACAGGATTGAATGTTGTCGAGGTTAATGTGAAAGTCGAAGGAGTCGAAGTGAAAGATCAATTTTCCAAAGATCAGCCAAAGGAAGAAAAGAGAGTCAAATAGATAAAGAGAGGGATGCAATCGAATCGATCCCTCTCCTTTTTATTTAATCCGATAACGCATCTTGAATTTCGATCAACGTTTGTTGGATCTCCTGCTCTAAGTCTTCGGGGACTTGGGCTTCGTTGTCCAAACCATGTGGGAAGAAATGGCGAGCAAAGATTGGCGCATCTAATTGTACCAACGCCTTGGGGTGCTCCAGTTGCTTCTCATTGACCACTCTTCCCGGAATCCGCAGATAATAATTGACCCCTTCAGATGTGTAGAGCTTGTCATATACAACTTTTTGAAAATCCCAGGACCAGCGGTCGAAACCGAGGTTTTTCATGGTTTTTTCAAGTGGGCGGAATTCTTTTTTTATCCCTTGAATTTTTGTATCAGTGAAGATCATCGGTAACCACTCCTTCAATCTGTTACTATCATAGTATGGTATAATGATCTTTTTCAACTGGATCATGAATGAATTATTGAACAATAGGTGATCAGGATGAGTGTAAAAGAGAGTATCAATCAGTTGTTTCCGCAGTTAGTGGAATGGAGAAGACATTTTCATCAAAATCCCGAACTGTCTTTCCAAGAAAAAGAGACTTCTGAATATATTGCTTCATTTCTCGAAAATTTAGGGTTGCATGTGCAAACCAATCTAGGCGGATATGGGTTGATTGGAATCTTAGAAGGAAAGAAGACCGGACCGACCATCGCTTTACGGGCGGATATGGATGCTTTACCCATTCAAGATGAAAAAGATTGCAGTTATCGTTCACAAGTTCCAGGGGTTATGCACGCTTGTGGGCATGATGGACATATGGCGGTGTTAATGGGTGCTGCATCAATATTGAAGCAATTTCAAGAGCAGATCAGAGGAAAGATAATCTTTCTTTTCCAGCCAGCAGAAGAATGCCCGCCTGGCGGGGCGATCAAGATGATCGAGGATGGCGTGCTCGAGAATGTGGATCGAATTTATGGCATTCATTTATGGACTCCCTTTCCGTATGGTAAGATTGGGGTTTGCTCAGGTCAAATGTTGGCAAGTGCGGATCAGTTTGAAATTGAAGTCTTCGGAAAAGGTGGACATGGAGGTCTGCCGCATGAAGCCATTGACTCAATTGTTGTTGCGTCCCATGTTGTTGTACAACTCCAGTCCATTATCAGTCGGCAAATCGATCCGCTGCAATCGGGTGTCATTTCGATTGGCAAGATCGAAGGAGGAGAGAATTTTAATGCGATTGCTGATCGATGCCGTTTGATTGGAACGACCCGCAGTTTTGATGTGAACATTCGGGAAGAGTTGTTAGAAAAGATTGAAACGGTCGTGAAATCAGTTTGTCAAATCTTTGGTGCTTCCTATCAATTTCATGTTCAGCGTGGATATCCACCATTGATCAATCATCCAAAAGAAGTAGAGCGATTGGTGCAGGTAGCAAAGCAGATTGTTGACGATCAGGATATTGTGGAAATGAAGCCGTTGATGGGAGCAGAGGATTTTGCATATTATTTACAAAAAGTACCTGGTGCTTTTTGCATGGTGGGTGCATCCCCCGATGATCGTGTGCCTCATCATCATCCGCGCTTTGATATCGATGAGCGAGCC
The DNA here is from genome assembly GCA_025449475.1 of Thermoactinomycetaceae bacterium. GTDB lineage: Bacteria > Bacillota > Bacilli > Thermoactinomycetales > Thermoactinomycetaceae > JANWJM01. The sequence continues at coordinate 4,984 of JANWJM010000078.1, read as the reverse complement.
ATGAAGATCGCCGTTGAGTTATTTGTACAATTGGGGCTTCAAAATGGAAGACCAACGGAAGCTGTGGATGCTGAGAATGTATCCCTTTCTGACTGGTTATCCTAACAGGAAGAAAAGGAGGGACTACATTGAAACTAAAGGATATCATGTCCACGGATCTTGAATATGTTTCCGTCGATGATAGCATTTTTGAAGCAGCTTGTTTGATGAGAGATCATAACATCGGATTAATCCCTGTAGTGGATCAAAAAGAATTAGTGGGTGTGGTGACAGATCGTGACTTGGTCGTCCGTGGAATCGCCGAACGTCGCCCCAATTCATTGGAAGTTGGAAAAGTGATGTCAAGTGTTTTAGTGAAGGGTTTTCCAGATATGTCCATCGAGGAAGCCATCAATCGGATGCAAGATGCTCAAGTACGGAGATTGCCAGTGGTGGATCAAGCAGGTCATCTTGTGGGCATCGTTTCACTGGGAGATATTGCTTTGAAGAATCCAGAGAAGCAAGCGGTCTCACAGGCTTTACAAGAGATATCCGAAACCCACAATCCGAATGCCTCAAATGACCTACAAACACCACCTGTTCATTAAAAAAAGAGCTGTTCGCATGAAACGAGCAGCTCTTTTTTTTTGCTGGAAACAATAATATTGAACCTATTGCATAGCCTGAGACCGAAGATGAGATGCATATTGTTCGAGTTGAAAGAACGAAAGAGGATGAAGAAAAAACGGGATGATTCGTTAGGCTTATTTGAATCGCAGTATTCAGACCGGTACAAATGAGAATCGAGATGAACAATGAAATGATCCGCTAATGGAATCCCGACGACGATCTAAATTTGTGTATAAATTGCATTCGAATACACAGAATAAAACCATGAAATCCCTTTTAAAGGAGTCAGATCGATGGCGATACCGAAACCAAAAAAGGAGCAATATCAACAGCTTGCTAAGAAGCATCAACCCAAACCGAAAGTGTTGAAGAATTGTTTAAAAGCATTTGTTGTGGGTGGTTTGATCTGTTGTTTGGGGCAGTTGATCCAGATGATGTATATTGAGTGGTTTGGGTTTAAACCAGAAAATGCTGGGGATCCCACAGTGGCCACCTTAATTTTTCTTTCGTGCTTGTTAACAGGGCTTGGAGTGTATGATAAATTTGGTCAATGGGCCGGTGCGGGAACGGCTGTTCCTGTTACGGGATTTGCCAATTCGATCGCCTCTGCAGCGATCGAGCACCGTTCGGAAGGATTGGTACTAGGCGTTGGTGGAAATATGTTCAAATTAGCGGGATCTGTTATCGTGTTTGGAGTGGTTTCTGCTTTTGTCATCGGCATTATTCATACTTTGATCCGTATGTTTGTCTAAATGGGAGGCAAAAAAGATGGAACGGCGGCAAATTGGACGCAGTACATGGGAATATTTGCGGAATGTGCGATTGATGAGTCATGCAGCAGTAGTAGGTCCCATGGAAGGGAATGGATTGCTTGGGGATCATTTTGATCTCGTCTATGAGGATTTGTATATGGGAGAAGAGAATTGGGAGAAAGCGGAGAGAAAGATGATCGAGGATGTCGTACAAATCTGTATGAAGAAAGCCAATCTCCATCAAGATGATATCAGTATTTATATCGCTGGGGATTTGCTCAACCAAAATATTAGTGCGTCTTTTTCAGCTAAAACCAATCAGATCCCCTTTATGGGAGTTTATGGTGCTTGCTCTACCTCTATGCTTTCTCTTTCATTGGCAGCTGTATTAGTGGATAGTGGTTTTGCGGAGAAAGCGGTAGCAGCGGTGAGTAGTCATAATTGTACAGCGGAAAAGCAATATCGCTATCCCACTGAATATGGGGGACAGAAACCTGATACTGCGCAATGGACAGTTACGGGTGCAGGAGCGGGGGTGGTCGGGATATCTGATCAGCCTTCAGCGGGTCCTCGTATTACCTATACGACGATCGGTAAAGTGGTCGATTTGGGAGTAAAAAATCCATTTGATATGGGATCTGCCATGGCTCCAGCTGCTTCGGATACGATACGGCGTCATTTTGAGGACACTGGAAGAACACCGCAGGATTATGACTTGATTGTCACGGGAGACCTCGGAAAGGTCGGTCATCCTATCGCTCGTGAATTAATGCAAAAAGCGGGTTATGAACTCGATGATCGCTTTCAGGATTGTGGCTTAATGATCTATACAAATGAACAGGAAGTTTTTTCAGGTGGTAGCGGATGTGCGAGCAGTGCAGTAGTCACTTATGGATATCTCGTTGATCAAATGAGACAAGGAAAATATAATCGAATCTTAGTCGTTGCGACAGGAGCGCTTTTTAGTCCCATTTCCTATCAACAAGGTGAATCCATTCCCTGTATCGCACATGCGATTGCAATGGAGATGATTTAGGGCTGTTTGCACAGATTATAACGTGATCGAAGTGAAGATCGAACAATGAGAGATCCGATAAGGATCTTTTTTATTGGATTTTTTCAGATAATATGATATCATTATGATAAAAAAATGATAGGAAGGTGACATATATGAATCATCAAGAAAGAGAAGCGTTTAAGTTAAATGGCTTTATCATGTTGCTTGTCGCTCTTCTGGTATTGGTATTGATGGGTATTACTATTTGGTTGGCGTACGTGACGACTCCTGTTTTATTTGTCCTTTCTGTTCTTCTATTTCTTGTTGAGCTGTTAATCCTGATAGGCTTTGTTATGATTCAACCCAATGACTCTCGTGTACTCACTTTTTTTGGGAAATATGCAGGAAGTATTAAAGAAAATGGATTTTATTGGGTAAATCCGTTGGCAGTGAGAGAAAAGGTTTCCTTGAAAATCAATAACTTTAACAGTGAAATCATTAAAGTGAATGATGCGGATGGGAATCCGATTTTAATCGCTGCAGTTGTTGTTTGGAGAGTTGTAGATACAACAAAAGCGCTCTTTGATGTGGATGATTACGAAGAGTTTATTGAAATCCAAAGTGAAACAGCGATTCGTTCGTTGGCCAGCAAATATCCATATGATAGTAATAAAGATCAATCCCCATCCTTGCGTAGCGTTCCAGAAGTAGTAGCGGAAGAATTACGAAAAGAACTACAAGAGCGAATGGATCAAGCAGGTGTGGAGATTCTTGAGGCAAGAATTAATCATTTGGCTTATGCTCCTGAGATTGCACAAGCGATGTTACGTCGTCAGCAAGCTCGTGCTGTGATTATGGCTCGGAAACAAATCGTTGAGGGAGCAATGGGAATGGTTGAGATGGCTCTTCAGCGCTTAGAGGATAATGGGGTTGTTCAGCTCGATGAAGAGAGGAAAGCAGCAATGGCCAATAACCTGTTAGTCGCTCTGGTCTCTGAAAGTGAAACACATCCTGTTCTGAACACAGGTAGTTTGTATTCGTGAGTGGACCAAAGAAGCGCTTTCTTCTTCGCATCGATCCCCAATTGTATGCAGTCCTTGAAAAGTGGGCTGCTGATGAATTTCGAAGCGTAAATGGGCAAATTGAGTTTTTGCTGAAAGAAGCAGCACGAAGAGCTGGAAGATATCATAAAGGAAAATTAGACCGATCCGATGACAAACAGGTGTAACGTTTGTTTTTTCGATGAGGGAGAATAATAATCATTTGTTATTCTGACTCATCATTGGAAGTCGTTGATATCCTTTTCTGGAGGGAAGGTCGCACAAGCAAACGGGTTATACTTCTTTGATCCATTTCCTGGACAACAAATTGATAAGAACCATAAGTGACTTGAGAGCCAATGCGGGGAACTGACTGGATTTGTGAAAAAAACCAGCCCCCAATCGTGTCATTGTCGTCATCCTGAATATCGAGTTGGAAGTATTCGTTGACTTCTTCGATTAATAGACGCGCATCGATCGATGTCGCGTTTTTCTTTTTTTGAAAGAAGGGTTGTTCGTTATCAAATTCATCTTGAATCTCTCCAACAATTTCTTCCACGATGTCTTCGATCGTTACTAATCCAGAGGTTCCGCCATATTCATCAATCACAATGGCGAGCTCCGTTTTGTTTTTTTGCAATGTGCGCAGAATGTCTTTAATCTCCATGGTTTCAGGCACAAGAATGCAAGGGCGAACCATTTTGATCAAAGGTGTTTTTTTTCCTACAACTAAATGTTCATACAGGTCGCGAATGTGGATAATGCCTAAAATATCATCCTTGTCTTTTCCACATAGAGGGAAACGGGTATAATGGCTATTTTGGATCGTTTGGATACTTTTCTCCAAAGGATCATTGACATAAACACAAACCATGTCCACGCGTGGGACCATGACTTCTCGTCCAACCCGATCCGCAAAATCAAAAATATTATCAAATAAAGAGAGTTCCACTTGGTCAATGATTCCACTTTTATGACTTTGTTCGACAAGCATACGAATCTCTTCTTCGGTATGGGCTTGTTGATGATCCGTCACAAGTCCGATTCCCAACCATTTTAAAAGGATATTGGCTGCTGAATTAAGAATCCAGATCGTCGGCTTGAAAATCGTAAAGAAAAGATGTAAAGGACGAGCGACGTAGAGGGTGGTTTGTTCAGCATTTCGAATTGCTAATGATTTAGGAGCCATCTCGCCAATGACGATATGCAAAAAGGTAATGATGGAAAAAGCAATGATCCCTCCAATCCAATGATGGATATGGCTCGGAATCTTGAGCAATTTCAGAAGAGGAAAGATCAGTTTTGAAATCGCTGGCTCGCCGATCCATCCCAATCCGAGAGAAGAAAAAGTGATTCCTAACTGAGTCGCGGAGAGATAGGCATCCAAATGGGCAATTAACTTTTGCGCTATTTTTGCTCGCAAATTCCCTTCTTCTGACAATTGGACAATGCGTGTACTTCTTACTTTTACGATGGCAAATTCAGATGCAACGAAAAAACCATTCAATAATACCAAAAGGAAAACGAGTGAAATATAAAAAAGGATCAAAAGAAATCCTCCTTAACCATTTGGGATTGACGTAGCG
>JANWJM010000077.1 GCA_025449475.1 Thermoactinomycetaceae bacterium | reverse complement strand
GATCCTCCAAGTCGCCAACAAAAGCAAAACAGATTTCCGCATCCTCTAATTGGTATAAATCGAGGTACGTCATACCGAGGATCAACCATAAATGAAACATTTCTTCATAATAATAACTGTCTACTGCTAACTGGATCCCCTTTCGAGCGCATTTGATGGCATCATGATACAATTTGACTTTTCGTAATAATCTTGCTCGAATAATATGCATCTTTAAAATGATGCTCAGTTCTTGAATCGAATCCAATGAAAGCCACAATTGATTTAATCTTTTTAACGCTTCATCCGTAAAGCCGCTCCGTTCCAAATATGCCACTTGATTGGTGAGAAGCCGATACCGAATCTTATCATAATCTTCCCGATCTTTTTTTAGTGCTTGGATACCTCGCTCAATAAATTGTAAGGCATGCTTGAGATCATATTGTAAATACCGACAAGATGCAAGATCTAAATAACATGCCGCCAAGAGATTTGTTTTTTCCGCATAGCGATCACGTTCTGCCAACCGAATGGCATCGCTAAATTCACGTTCAGCACGATGCCAGTCTTTACGCCGAAGGTAGGTTCTTCCTTTTAATAAATGAATGGAGGCTCGATAATGAGAAAGAGACTTTGCCGGCAAATTCATCAAAAAACGAGAAGCTTTTTCGATCTTTCCCAAAGATAGCAGCGTGTCCACAGCGGTGAATTTTAGCTGCATACTTTCCATTCTTTCACTATCTTCCAAAAGCATTTGAGAAACTTCATTCACATCAAGTTTTAACTTATCCATCAAATATATAATTTTTTCTCGATTGACATGTGGCACGCCACGTTCGATATTACTAATTGTTGCTGTAGATATGCGCTCATCCGCTAAATCCTCTAATCGAAGCCCTTGGTCTTTTCTTTTCTTCCGTATAAACTTCCCCAATTCACTCATCTCGAAGACATTCAAGCTCACTCTTCCTTTCGGAATATTTGTTATCTATATAGTAATCGATTTTTTACCATAAAATAAAGAAAAAGTTTATTAAAAATGGAATTATTAGGATTGTAATTTCTTCCATGAATGAAATCGAATCCTATCTGTCAGCCATCATTGTTGTATGTTCCATATAAATAAATGTATTAATGTTAAATGGAAATTTATCCAAAAGTTGACTTAATACCTCCTAAAATCGTTCGTTGCAACTTGTTTTAAAATTGAGCAAATTGGGGAACCCCAAAAATATGAATCTATCTCCCATCTATTTATTTCAACAGTTTAAACGTCTGGACAATTCGCGGAACATCAACATTGATCATCTGGGTCATATCCATCAAGGAATGAATCTTTTCTTTTTTATTCTGAGCAAGTTGATGATGCAGTTCGGATGGAACCGAGTAAGCAAAGATCTTTCCATCTTTTTCGCCAAGATATTGCAATAAGCCCCCTGCATGGTTTTGGTTCCACTCTTCTTTTGTGATATTTAGAACGACAATGCTAAACAATTCCGCCTCCTCAGCTTGATATATAAAGACAAAAATGGCTTCTGTATCCCGGGTCGGATCCCCCTTGACTTTTGCGACTTCATATTTTCCTTCCCATGATGCAGGGATTCGTAACGTAAATCCATACTCTTCATTTCGATATTCGGTCGTTTTCTCCTTTGCTGTATCTTTTCTTTCAACCACGGTTACATTCTTAGTTGTATCCATACTTGATGACTCTTGGACAGAGTTGTTTTTCTGCTGTTTTTCCGAAGAATCTTGAGCTTCCTCATTCCCGCATCCCATTATGAACAAAAACAAGATTGCGAATAATAACAGAATATTAGACCTTCTCATCATACAACAAGACCCTCCCATTCACACATGCATTCAAATCTTATTATATCTTCTTTTTAGCGATTGTGGAAAATGGTAAAAAAAAGAGCTGTCATTCAGCTCCTTAATTGTCCATTTATTGATTATGACGCTCGATCATTTTTGACAGTTCCGGATCACGAAACTTATTTGCAAATTGCTTGGCTTGATCGACTTGACCGAGCTCGAGATATGCAGTTACCACCGCCTTTCGCCGTCGTTGATCCAATGTAACCTTGTCTTGTAACTGAATAACTGCTTGATAATTTTTCTTGGCATATTCCTGTTCAAAACGAATTGACGGATGGTTTGACTTGATTTTTAACAGTTCCTCTTGTTTATTGACTACGCCATAGTAATTGGCAACCTCTTCGACAAAGCTTGGATCCAATTGGAGAGCGGTCTGGGCTTGTCCTGAAAAGAGATACGATAACAATACAATTCTTTGATCCGTTTTTGATAGCTTCTTAAAATCGACTTTCTTAAATGATGCGGATGCCTCATTAAACTCCTGCAGGGCAGCTTGTCTCAAGCCTTCGAGAAACTCAGGAGTGACGTCTGCTGCTAAAGGCGGTGGGGATGCTTGACTGATTCCCCAAATAAATGCTGCTACAACGGAAAGGATCCATCCAGCCAACCCAATGACGATCTGTTTTTTCCGATCCAATGCAGAGAATCGACGCAGCCAACTTGTATTTCTGGATGTTGTTTCTTGTTCCTGTTTCACCTCTTTCTCTTCTTTTTGACGTTCTTTCCGTTCCGTTTGAATAGAACCCAACAAGCTTGGAAAATTTTCAGCCTGTAGAATGCGGAGCACAATCCGCTTTTCTCCTGCTTTGGTTTTCGATTTTGCAAACGAGAGCCCATGAATACGTAATTCATCATATCGAGCTCCTGAAAAAAGCAGCAATAGCATGCGCTTTACTTGATCCAGAATCGGCTCATCCTCATATCCGTCCGCTGGCATAAGCCCTTTGATTCCTCGATAGAGAACCTTGATTTCACCCTCGTCGTTGACAAAAAAATTTAATGGATCAAATATCGTAAACATTTCCTGTTGATTGAAAAAAAAATAGCCCAATTTAACGAGAAATTCAGCGGCGTTTAGCTTTGATTCCATGTTTGCTTTCTTTATCATCAAAAAGGGGATAAATCCTTTTTCAATCACAAATTTCATCTCAAGCTGTTCTTCTTTGAGTTCTACTGTACAAGGAAAAGCAATTTGCTCCAGATCATGAATACGTTGGATCTCCTCCACTGAATTGAGATAGATGTGACTCCGAGGCAGTTCAAAATAAGCAAGATTTCGCTCAAAACCAAGCGTTCCGTGATTAAAACTGATTTTTTTCATACTACCACTCTATAGGCTCCTTTTTATTTCTAGACTAAGAATGATGATCCTCATCCATTGAAAGATTTTGTCCATGCTCATCCGCTTTTTTTCTGCGTCTTTTCCTTTTTCTGGTCCGTTTTCTTTTTTTGGGCTTCAGATCATTACTCTCTATTTCACGATCAACTGATGAAGGCTGAAGGAAGTCTCCCAACTTTTCAAAGTCAATCTTGTTGACAACTTCCTTTGTTAACTCATCCATATTAATATCAAGTGCTTTCATTTTCTCTTCAATGGATAAGACTTGGGGATCGAATTCCACCGATGGACTGAGCGCTTCTTGCTCCAATTTCCGACCCACTAATTCAAAATAGTCAAAACGGCTCGATTGATATTTATCACTTAAGATTCCTTTAAAAAACTCATATTGATAGGTTTTCTTGAGTTTAATCCCATACATGCCCGAAACCAGTAGAATGGCTTCATTCGGATTCATTCGAGTCAACTCATCAGGGGTAAGCAAGCTCCGTTCTGAATAACTGCGTGAAGTGTTGCTATCCTTCTTCCCTTCAGAGATGGAAGTGGAATGGGTTTGAATCGTGGTTTTCCCAATCAATTCGGAAAAGTATTCTGCTGTTAATTTATCGCCAACACCCAGTATGTAACGCAAGCTACAATTCCCAATAATCGCTTCTGCCTTTTCTTTTGAATATTTATCGTAAAGCTGTCCCAATGATTGGATGATGGTCGAAGCACTAATTCCATAGCTGCGACAAGTGGCCAAAATCTCTTCATATCCTGGGATTTGCCCGAGATTTGGAAATTCGTCTAACAGCAAATTGACTTGAACCGGCAATCGATTATAGTTTCGATCGGCAACATCATAGAGACGCTGAAACATCTGTGTAAAAAAGGTCGAGATCAGCGGTTCCCACGTTTCATCCGCTACCGGTAAAATCACATAAAGAATCATTTTCTTCTGTCCCAGTTCATCCAGTCGGAAATCGCTGTTTGAGGTGAATCTCCGCACATCGGTGGGATCAAATTTCGAAAGTGTGATGGCCAATGAGATAAAGATGGAAGCTCGTACATTTTTCTCAGCTAATCGGACAATCATATAAGCCTGATACGCTGGATGATCATGGGGAAGTTTGGAAAAGAACTCATCCATATCCTTCGGATTTTTTCCATGTTCGGTCAAGATTTCTTTCACCTTGCTCATCGTCGCTTCTTCGGGGCACTCATACTTTACATAGAGTAGGAGTGTTTTAAGAAGAGCAATCTCCGCTTTTGTCCAGAAATCAGGTTGATGTTTATTCTGTTCTTGCGAGTTTAAGACAATTGTGGTGGCCACTTGCTCCGCTTCAATCTCTTTATTGATATAATCAATGGGATTGTAGCGATCACTGACGGTCATTTCTTTGAAATTGATCAGCCGCACATCGTAACCCTGACTTAGCTTCCATTTTGCTGTCGCTTCGTAGATCTCACCTTTTGGATCGGTGACAACAATCGACCGGTTTTGTTCATGAATAATATTGGTCAAAATATACGATTGCGTTTTGCCTGATCCTGGTGACCCCACTATAAACACATTTCGAGTCGGGATTTTGGTGGTTTCGGGCAAAATCACCGGTTTATTTTTAAACAGACCAAAAATGATTCCTTGGGGGTTTGTTAAATTTTTTTTGGGCGATGCATTCCATGTGCGTTTTACAAACATCCGATCATTAAATACCTCACTTTTACTGGCAAAACGGGAAGTCCCAAAAGCGCCATAGCGCGAGGCTTCTTTATAAATGGTGTTGCCATTCAATCTTGTCCACAAAAAAAACGCTAAAGGAAAAAAAAGAATCACAAAGTATTTTTGAGCGTTCATAAAGAGCTCTTCTCCCCAAGCCTTCTTAAGGGTCATCATAGGCTCAGAAAGAAGAGTAATCAAGGAAAGGGTTTGATTCTGTTGACCAGAAACAACTATACCAGCAAAGAGCCATTCAAGAATTGCAAGGATAAAGCAGGTAAGTAAGATTGAACCAATAATCGGTCTCCATCGTTCATTCAAAGGCATCGCCCTCTCCTTTCCATCCTCTATGTTATCATTGAATGGAGAAAGTCGACTCTACAGTCTTCTCCGTATTTATTTCTTGTGTAAGCGTTTGTCCTTCCGCTTTGTCCAATGCCTGCAACGCTTTTGTATCTCCTTGATTTGTTAACGCTTGACGCAATTCCTCACGATTTAAACCTTCAGGCTGTTTAAAAGCACTTTCAGCAAGCGTGATCTTTTCATCAAAGTTTAAACTTTTCGCCGATAAACCCAGACAGTGTTTTTCCATTTCTTTTCCAAGCTGTTTGTCAAACTTGTTTCTGGCTTTTACGAGCATTTTTAATTCTTTCGTCAATTTTGTACGTATCTTGTCTAAATCCTTAACCTGCGTTTTATATTCTTTTTTCGTGATCAAGCCTGCATCCCGTTTCGTTTCCAAATCCATTTTTTGTAGCTTGATCTTATCGAGTTCGAGCTCGATTTCATTTTGACGTTTATTGAAAAAATCCTTATATTTTTTGCAGGTGTTCAGATCAATTTGACGTGATTGACGAATTTC
>JANWJM010000076.1 GCA_025449475.1 Thermoactinomycetaceae bacterium | reverse complement strand
TTGGTTGTGGTTGAACCTACCAAAGGGTAGCTGCTTTGCCACAACCCGATTTGCTGGGGAATCCAGTGTGGACTCAACCCGAGTGCAAATCCAAGCAGATACACTTTTATCTAACCATAAAATGATTCCGTATTCAACCGAATTGAGCGAAGATTTCGGAGATACTCCCTCCAACGATCTATAAAGACGATCAGTTCTACATGAAAACAATACCATGTATTCCGACTTGACATATATGATTTATAAATTTATGATAAATAGTAATCCCATTTCCACAAAGGAGGAAGATCCCGCATGAGTCTAAGTGAGAAGATTGATGCGAAGATTGCACAGCGCGAAGATTGGGTGCTTCGTCGACAAAAAGGAATTACAAATAATCTCAAATTATTTGTATTGGCTTGCATGGACGAACGGCTTCCCGTTGAGGAGATTCTCGGACTTGAACCAGGTGATGCCCATGTTTTCCGAAATGCAGGAGGACTTGTTACAGATGATGTGATTCGTTCTGCAGCTTTAACCCTTAATTTTTTTGAATCAAAAGAAATCATTGTAATCAATCATACCGAATGCGGAATGATGACAGCGAAAGGGCATGAAGTGGTCGATGGATTGGCGGAAAAATTAAACGTAGACTTACAAAATGTCCCACTTGATCCGTCATTGCCGGAATTGGTGTTAAGCGATCCAAAAGCGGTCGAAAAATGGTTTAAAACGTTTGATAATGTTGATGAGATCACGATTGCGCAAGTCGAGTACCTCCGAAACCATCCATTGATCCCAAAGGACACCGTGATCAATGGATATGTCTATGAGGTGGAGACCGGACAACTGCGTAAACCTCATCGGATTTTGGGTAGAAAGGTAAATACACGAGAAGAGTTACTGAGTGAAAGTGAATAATAGGAAAACCCACCGTAATAACGATGGGTTTTTTACAAAAGCAGCAGCTACTCTGCATATAGGAGCAACTGCTTATGATCGGCTAGACCACACAGCTTTGGTTTGAATAGCTCTCCAACTTTCATCACCGTCTAAAGAACCGTGGGCAGGTCCTTTTCGCACCGCCTGCAGGTTCTTTTTTTGTTTATTTAGAACCGGAAGTTTGCGATTTTTATCAGTCTGCAGGATAGACAGAACGATCAGTTAATGATGATCTGAGTATAAGGCTTTTTACATAAATATCCGTAAGACCATCATGGATAGAATTCCGACCAATACGGTTCCCAATAAACTCCGTGTATAAAGTGCCACGAGAAAAGTAGGAATCGCAGCGATAAGGTCAAGAAAATGGTGGGTGAGCGAAAATTTCCCATCATGTAATAAAAGTTCTTGCGCAAGTAGAGCTGACATCACGGCAACCGGAATATGTTTCAGCCAGTCGATCAGCCATGTAGGGAGATGGATGCGACTGAGAAGAACGAGCGGAACCACACGCGGGAGGAGGGTCACTATAGCGCAACCGAAAATGATAACCACGATATTCCATCTTATGTCCATCGTTCAATCATCACTCCTAAGGTGGTTCCAAGTAGGGTGGCGATAATTACACGTATATAGCCGGAAAAAAGAAAGCTGATACCGATCACGAAAACGGCTGTACTGAGGGCAACCCCGATTTTAATCGGATCAGGAGCCCTTTCTTCCATCTGAAGGACAAGCAGCCCGATAAACATGGCAGTTAATGCATAATCAAGCCCAAGCGATTCAGGATGTGGAATCATTTGTCCAAAGATTCCACCAATCGTATTTGCGAGTAACCAATTGAGATATGCGGTGATATTGAGCCCCATCATCCATAAAAAGGAAATCGCTCTCTTTTGTTGGATCCGATTGACCGCGACGCCAAATGTTTCATCAGTTAATAAGGAACCAACAGCCATGTTCTTCCAAGGAGAAAGGTGTTTAAAATGAGGAGCCAAAGCGGCACTCAACAACAGATGCCGTAGATTCACAAAAAAAATCGTAAAGATAATGGCTGAAATCGGGTTTTGTGCGGCAATCATCCCAGCAGCGATAAATTGTGCGGAACCTGCGTAAAGCAAAAGGCTCATTAGGACAATTTCGCTAATACTTAATCCGGAAGTCTTTTCTACCACACCCGCTGCAAAACCAATACTCAGATAACCAAGCAAAGTGGGAATGCAATCTTTTACTCCTTGGATAAAGCCATCTCGATGAATGGAATAGATAGATTCGGTCAATGGAAAGATTCTCCTGTTTCAAAGATTATTCGCATTACAGTATAACACAGAAGAGCAGGCAATGAGGAAGAGGAGATGCATTCTGAGAGATGAGAGAAGGAGATGTGTCAATAAGCTTCCTTCATTGACTCTGTCAGAAAGAAATCTTGTTTTTTTTCCGTGAAAAAAGGGAAAATATGTGCGCTTGATCCTGGAACCACGGTTACAGTTATGGGAACAACGTTTTCTTCAAAAAAATCGGCTTGGTTGTTAATATCTTTCGGTTTGACGGTTATCTGTGTCTCCTTTGTTAGCTTTTCTGCAATAGCGGGAATAATCGGCGGTGGAGGCTTGGAAGATGCTGTTTATCGATTTGGTTCAATCGTTAAATGATCACATGTGATATATTTTTGGGTTTGTTTTAATTCTCATCGTGCAAATTGTTCCATTAGTGGGTGATTGCATCCGTCGAAAAGTCGATAAACGTTCATGGAAGGAGAGGATGATCAAGATGAAAAGGATCTTGTTAATTTCTTTGGCTTTTTTATTGGCTTTGATAGGAATCGGTTGTAACCATACCCATCCAAAAACATCCGAACAGACGAAAAAAATTACGGTAGCCGCTACACAAGTGCCTCATGCGGAGATTTTGGAACAGGTGAAACCGATCTTAAAAAAAGATGGCATCGATTTGGAGATAAAAGTGATGCAGGATTATATTTTGCCAAATAAGGTAGTGGCAGAAGGTGAAGTCGATGCGAACTTTTTCCAACATGTCCCGTTCTTAGAGGAAACCAATAAAAAGAATCGCTATCAGTTGGTGAAAGTGACAGGTGTGCATATTGAGCCCCTCGGCGCTTATTCCAAGAAGGTCAAAAAGATCTCCGAATTGCCGCCAAGATCAATAATTGCAGTTCCCAATGATCCAACGAATCTTTCGCGTGCTTTGTTATTATTGGATTCGCATGGAATCATTAAGCTTGATAATCGAGACGGAGACAAAACGGAACGAAACGTAGTAGATTGGAAAACATATGTATTGAAACCCGTTGAAGCGGCTTTATTGCCACGCGTGTTAGATGAGGTCAATCTAGCAATTATTAATACCAACTTTGCATTGCAAGCAAATCTAAATCCGGTAAAAGATAGTTTAATCATTGAGGACAAAAATAGTCCTTACGTCAATATCTTGGTGACCAACCGAGAGAAAGAGAAGGATGAAGCAATTCAAAAATTGGCCAAAGCCTTAAACTCCCCGGAAGTGAAGAAGTTTATTGAAGAGAAGTATAAAGGTGCGGTTGTACCAGCATTTTAGTAGAAAAAGATCCCAGCTAAAGCAAAAAAGAAAACGGGAGAGATTACCCACTCCCGTTTTCCTAAGCGGCTGTGCCAATTGTTTAGCATTGGTTACAGCCGCACATTGCTCTCTTTGTTCCCTCATGGACTACGCAGCACTTTCCCGTTGTGCAGCTGACACACGGATACTTTCGATTGCCGGTTCCTTGCTTGCCGGTTCCATCACGTGTGGCGGCTCCTTCATTAGGGCTCCTCTCATGAGGTTTTTCATAGAAATTATAACATAAAAGTGTGATGATAATAAGGAATAGTATAAAAATAATCATAATTAGCACTTTTCCTTATTGAGAACGTTTCCATTCTCTCGTCAATAGGTCGGCTTGTCGAGTGATTTCAGGTATACGGCTATGGGGACCGACAAAATGCATCGCGTGCTGAATCGCTTCTTGAAGCGTGATCCAATTTCCAATCGAGATATAGACCGGCTTGATCTTGGTTTGAGTGCGAAGGGAAGCGCCTACGATTTCTCCATGATGATAGATATAGGTATAGTCCCCTTTATTGGGGGAAGGCTCGTGGTACTCTCCAATAAACGGGTTTTTGGCAATACCAATCGTTGGTTTCTTTATAAAAAAGGAAGCATGAGTGGCGATTCCACACCTTTTAGGGTGTAAGATGCCATTCCCGTCGAAAAAAACAAGATCAGGCGTTATGGTTAATTTTCTCCATGCATTTAAAAAGGAGGGTAATTCACGGAATGCGAGAAGTCCGGGTATGTAAGGACAAGTGACTCTTTCTTTATGTTTAACGGTTTCGACGATTTTTTTTCGTTGATAATCCATGACCACAATCACAGCATACGATTGTAGATTCGTGTAAGCGACATCGACCCCAGCAGCATATTGAATGGGATGCGTTAGTGGCTTTTTTTTGATGTGTTGACACAATTTTTCTTGAATTTCTCTCATTTCAGTTTCAGTTAAATGAAAGGAATGAATCGGTTGGATATTCATCATGATCGCACCTTGTTTGAAATTTGAGAGCAGGATGAAATCCCTATCAATGAACATAGGTGGGAGAATTGTCTCCCACCTATGCTTTTATTGTTGGCAACATTCGCATTGCTTACAGTGTTTTCCATAGACACAGTCTAAGCAAGGACACTTTTTGCACTCACACCCTTTGCTCCTGCCTAAGCAGTGGTCTCCCTGGGTGCAATAAGCACAATTCATTTTTTCTCCTTTTAAGTAGGAGTTCACGTACTTATTTGTACGCGTGGTCAACATTGTTTGTCTCAGTAAGGGTAGCATGAAAGAGCTGAGGATAAAAGCCTTCCTGTAAAAGCACCATAAGTAATAATAGTATAAATAAACTAGATTATCAAAATATTCACTTTCTTTATGAGGATCATGATGAGTGGATTCAAGGGCAAATATGAAGGGTCAAACTCTTGTTTGACCCCACCTTGTTAGGAATGTTTTCGTCTCAACCAAAGCATGAGGAGTCCGTTCAAGAGAAGGATGAATCCTGCAATGACCCCAATCTGGTAAGAGGTTGCTGTCTTGGGAAGTTTTCCACCAATTTGATGATTATCGTTACTGGATGCTTGTGTAACGATAAACTCTTCTTTTACCTCAACTTCGTTGTTTGGGGGAACTGTATGAGGAGCTTCTGTTTTTAGGGTGTCTGTAACACTGTTTGTCTCCTTGTGATCCTCATTGGATGAATTCACTTTTGTCGATAAATCGTTGTCATTGTTTTCAATTTGATTTGTAAGTTGGGTTTGATCGGTGTCTACATCGTTCGCGTCTTGATCCACGTCATTATAGATGTCATTATCAACAAGATTCACCACATCATTGTCATCCACATTATTTTCTTCATTGTTATCAATATGGTCGTTGTTATCGATATGGTTGTCGTCGGTTGATGCCTCATCGTCTTCTTCAACGCTTGGTATGATCTGCTTTTGAATTTTTCCTTCGACCGTTTTTTCATTGACCTTTCCTTTAAATGTAATGATTAGTTCTCTCTCGGCGGTTGGATCTGATAAATAAAACGGCAATGAAACCTCTTTTCCTATGGACGTTTTACTGGATGTTACCCCATCATATGAAATTTCCCAATCTCCACTCGCTTCATCAACATCTTTCAAATGAGCTTGCGTGGTAACTCGATCCTCTTTTGCCGTGGCATCTGCTTCGATAAAGACCAGATTTTTCGTGATTTCTCCCTCAATTTGTTGCTCTTTTTCTTTTCCTTTGAATGTCACTTTTAGCGGATATAGACCCTTCTCTGTTTTAAGTTCGGATAAGGGAAATTCAAAAGAAGTTGCATCCTCTTTTGTTTGTTTACTTTCACCCACTTGTACCGTCCATTCTCCTGTGGCATTCTCTTTATCCTTGATAGAGGTTTTGACGACTAATTTCTCATCGTCAACAAATGTGCTCGGTGCTTTAATCTCAACTTTTTCAACATTGTCCTTTTTGTTTTCTTCCTTCTTATTGCTACTATTATCACTATTACTGTTGTTGCTGCTGTTACTATTGTTGCTGGTATTTACAAGAGGAATCGTGGAGGAATTAGATGTATTATTATAACTCGCTTTATCATGATAAACTTTTGATGCATAGATGTCAGCGATATAGACAGTAAGACCATCCACTTTTGATCCTTTGAAGGTCGCACTAACTCGAATGTTTTTTCCTGCAAAAAGATTTTTGCCAAAGTTATAGGAATTTCCTGAAGGAGTAACTTTTGTCACTTCTTTATTTTGGTCTTGATCATAGAGTCGAATTTGAAGTTTTCCATCTTTGTGAGAAAGTCCTTTGGGCATCTCGACAGTAATTTTCACATTACTTTTATTGTTTGTTTTTTTGATTTTCGTATTTTTATATTGTACGATATTGATTGAATGGTTGATCTTGACCTCTTTGCCGCCAATCTTCCCTTTAAAAAAGATGTCAATTTTTGTTGGTTTGCTATTTGAGTCCGAGAAGGGTTTAAAGCTATTTAAATTAATGGATTGCTTTGAATTTGTTAATGTATGTTTTATGGGACTTTTATCTTCTTTTGAGAGAGTTACGGTTCCAGTCATCGCTTGTGATTTTTTATTCGCTACTTTTTTCAGTTGTACATACACGTTGCCATTTTTGTAGGAGGGATAAAACTTATAATCTTTGGTAACATCTTTAATAAAATCAATGGTGTAGGACACTTTTACACACCGAAGTGACGATTTTTCGTTTAACGAAAAGACCAGATAGTATTCTTTATTTTTTTTAAGATTAAAATAAGAAATCACATCCCCCTTGTTATATTCACCCACATTTCTTTTTACCTTTTGTTTTGTAGCGGCATCAAATAATTCAATTTCTTTTATATTTCGAGATGGTGAAATTTCTCCGATTTTAAGCTTCGCTTCGTCTGATCTAGCTTTAAAGACCTTTCCCTTTTGTGTTTTTGATCTTTTAAAACATTGAACTTGATCAGAAAATGAATCTGCTGCATACGCATTTTCGGGCATCGTAAATAGTCCGGCAAGGGTCATTGTAAAAATGATGATGCTACTCATAAAAACGGATACAATACGACTCATAACCAACCCCCTTTTGATGAGTGAGATGGTTGCTTTGATGAGTGATTGCAACATGTACATTAAGTTGAATTGCGACTTTACTTTATTTCATAGCAATTATAGCAGATAATAAGAGAAAAAAGGGTACGAAATCTCCATTGATGATAAATCAATAATCCTTCTGATGGAATGGATCTTTTAATAAGATTAGGAAGGGAGTTCTGTGATCTTTGAATTAAATCATCTCGGCAAATCGTGTACTTTCGCGGTGAAAAGAGTTATACTTGTAATTTAATGCTGATCCAATGTTGCCAATACGTAGAGAGGAGAAAGAGGAGAAGATGACTCAACTCAAATATCGTCTACTTGTTTCTGATATCGATGGAACACTGATATCGGGTAAACATAAGCTGGAGGAGGAAACGATTCGAAGTATTGAGGAATATCGACAAGCCGGTGGACGATTCACCCTTGCTACGGGCAGAAATTTCCCTCATACGATCGAGATGATTAATCGGTTAAAGATTGATATCCCTGTCATTCTATCAGATGGGGCGATTCTATATGATCCACGAAGCGGGAAAAAGCAGGTTATCTCTAGCTTGACCTGGCAACAAGTCGATACCATCGTGCAACATTGTAGAGATCTGAGTGATCAGATTGATAATTTTGTGTTTGGCTATGATCCGCGAGCCGAAGATTATCGGATTTATGGCGTGACCGACAATCCATTGATTAGACGTTATGCTGCAGATTGGCACTATCAATTTGTGGCAGTACCTTCTTTCGAAGCGATCATGGATGCAGCTTCCATGATTTGTATGTTTGCGCTTGTCAAAGATTCAAAAGTCATTCCTATGTTTCACGAATGGTGTAAGACGCAATCGAAAAACTTTCAAATTCACTTGTGGATGGAAGAGATTGCGCAAATCTTTCCCATTACTTCTACCAAAGGAGAAGCCATGATCCAGTTATGTAGACAATTAAATATCTCCACTGATGAAGTGGCAGCCATTGGCGATCAATTAAATGATTTGCCCATGTCGCAAACAGCGGGTTTTTTTGCTGCAATGGAAAATGGCGATCCCCGGGTGAAAGAGTCTGCACAAGTCGTCGTTCCAAACAACGATGATTTCGGTGTTGCACATTTTATACGCAATCATTTGCTCAAAAGCGTTTAAGAAGAAAAAAAGACTTGTTTCAATATCATGCATCCATTCGCGGACGCGAATTTGCCTACCAGATCTCCTTTATGCACAAGGGAGAACAGGTAGGGCATTCGCGGTCTGGTTTATTTATTGATTTTTCGAATGATTTGAAAGGGTTTCGTAAGATTTCGCAGGGCAATAGGAAGATATTGTGCCATTTGCGTGTGTAAGATTTTTTGGTAAGCGCTCTTTTTAGAAGTCATGCGGACTATCTTATCGCTTAACCGCGGGTCATCCGTAAACAGAACAAGATTCTGTAAGCCGAGTGAGAGAGCAAAATCGAAGACCTTGATTCGATATCCAAGCGCGATAAAGGGGACTTTTGCAACAGCTGATAAGACATTGGCATGCAATTTCAGGTTGATCGTAAGCTGGCACTGTTTTAAAATTTCGATTAACTCTAGATAGTGATAGATGTTTGGGTCAAAGTATACATGTCGTTTGTCGCCGATTTTTTCATATAAGCGTTGAGCCGGTTTGCGGTCTCGCCACCAAACGGTGTATAGGTAGATGTGATAACCTTTTTGGATCAAATGTCGGATCGCTTTAACCAGTTGATTTTCCACGCGAATCTCGCTACCGCCAAAAATTTTATTATAAGATGTGCCCCAATTTAAAGCGAGCCATTTTCCTTTGAGTTCTTTTTGGGGAGAGACCGGCTGGGTTTGTGTTGGCTCTACCAATAGACCGGGGTCAAGGCTTTGCTCAACGTGTGCAACGGGTAGATTCATTTCGCGAAGAAGATGATAAGTCAATGGACCACGAACCCCTGTATAAATGGATTGGTGGAGAATGGTTTTCAGTTTTGCTTGGATCTCTGTTGAAAACAGGGGTGGAATGGAGTTCGATCTTCCATGGTAATGATTCATATATTCTTTATCGAGACTATCAATGCCACTTCCCCAAATCATTACGTGCTTTTTTAATTGAAGAGCTTGATGCAAGATGCGGATATACTTAGGGTGTATAATGGAACCACCGCCTAAGACAATAAGATCATACGGGTCGAGATCACTGAGATCGATATGGGGTAAGGAGGGAATGACTTCAAATCGCTGTTGATCCAAGTATTGAAGGCTCAATTTCCGAAAGATTTCCCACATATATACATCGCCTAGATTATTGGAACCCAACCAAGCGAGATAGAGGATTTTCATTTCTGAATCACTCCTTTCTCCTTCACATGCGCATAATTCGATCCAAACCAATCCGTGAGTTTAGCCACATATCTTCGACAATTTTTCCGGTGATGAGGCTTTTCATCCCCCAACCAATGTCAAACGCTACTTTTTTGCATTTTTGGGCGATGAAGGTAGATAAGATTACAGCATTTACACCTGCTGCTAATAGGCATAGATCAAAATCGGGATGATAGAGAATTTGCTTTTTGACATCGGGAATCTCTTCATATTCATAAATAGGAATGGCTCCTGTAATTTTAAAAGCGAGTTCATTTTGAAGATTCTTTTCCAACGCATGTTTGGCTTTTTCAGCTAAGGAACCGATAAGCAATATTTTGCGTCCTCGTAGCATTTCTTTGAACTTTTCCTCTTGTGAAAACATAATCACTCGCCGAATATTGGCTTCAAACATATAAGGTGGATGAAGACGATATGCAGAAAAGACTTTATCAGCGAGTTCTTTCCCCGTTTTAACAATTGTGTTATAGCCGACGATGTGCGCATTACGAACAGCTTCGACAGTCTCATTGCGCGCTTTAAGGTTGGGGAATCGTATTCCTCGATGATTAAAACCTTCTTTAACCCCTCGATTCGCTCTTTTTGCTTCTCCATGGTTAAGGATCTCTTTTTCGGAATAAATCTTATATTGAGCCATTACAAAGGCTTCGGTTTGTCCAACAGAGACAATGGAACAAGGATTTTTATGCCGCAATGAATACAAAATCCGATCCATCAATTGACCACTGGTTAATAGAATAGACTTCAAATCACTGGATCCTCCTTTCTTTTCTTAAGATTGCATCGACAAAATGAAGAAATTGTTTTACCCTTTTTTCGGTTGAGTGTTTTGCTCGCACCATCTCAAAACCTGCTTGTGCAATTCTTTCTCTTTCTGCATCCTGCTGTAAGTAGTAGTCGATCTTCTCTTGGAAATCATCGAAAGTGATGGGAACAAAATGTTGGTTTGGAATAAATCCTAGATCTTCTAATTCCGGAGAGGTAGGTGCAAGGAGAAGGGTTTTACATGCCAATACTTCAAAATACTTATTAATCGGATAATGAAATTTTGAATCACAAGTGAGAAAGAGTTTTGCTCGATTGATCTCCTTGGCATAACGCTCACCAACCAGTGCATTTTCTTTGGGGTGAAAGTTTCGATATCCAGGGTGAGGGTGAAAAACAAAACCTTTACGACATCGGAGGGTTTTCAAAATTTTGGTTCGAAGTGGATAGATATGTGGATGGATACTTCCCATGAGGAGAGCATCAATCCACTTCTTTTCACCATAATCTCGAAAGATCTGGAGATTGGCATGATGAGGTAACCAGATAAGTCGATCTCGAAATTCCGGAAAATAGTCAAAAAATCGATCACGATAATAGGAGAAAATATATTGGGGATTGGCATGTTGCAATCGTTGTCTTCGTTTCTCGATTTGATAATGTAAATCGTGTAAATAGACGCTGTATGGAATTGTTAGTCTGTCCAAACCTGTGATTAAAGGAGAATTGGTCTCGCCATACTCGTTGATCAAGATAAAGTCGGGGGTCATCCCCAGCTTTTCTATAATGTCATGGATCTTTCCTGGTTCATGCCAGATCCATAGCTCAGCAAATCGGGAAAGTTCTTCGATAAAATAATAGAAGCTTTTATGAAGATAGTTTTGATAGTCGCCTGTTGTGATGAGAATCTTATATTTCAGATTGGAGCACCTCCTTCGTCCTTCATCTAAGTCATTTTATGAAGGGAGCGAAAAAATGGAAAGGCGCTTGATGTTTTTTTGAAAATAGGGCAACCAGAACCATAAAAATTCATAGAATAGAAAAACTGTTTTTACAGAGGGAGGATAATCCATTGAAACGGAAGCCCGAGGTTTCGGTGATCATCCCTGTAAAAAATGAAGGGTTATGGATTCGAAAAACGTTGGATTCGCTGTTACATGCGAAAACGACATTACCATTTGAGGTAATCGTCGTAGATAATGGTTCTGAGGATGGTTGTTGCGATTTTTTGTCTTCAAATTCTCATGACCAGATACAGTTAGCCCGCGAGAAAGAAAGAGGAATTTCGAAAGCGCGGAATACAGGAGCTAGACTAGCACAAGGCGATTATTTGATTTTTTGTGATGCTCATTTAGTCTTTGAGGATAATTGGATGGATCGTTTGATCGAGCCTCTTCAACAAGGGATCGCGGATGCGATCAATCCATGTATCGCGGATGTTCAAAATCCAAATAGGATGGGTTTTGGGTATACGTGGGGGGAAAATTTATCAATTCAGTGGAATGCGGGCTTACCGATGCCTTTTCCATCTCCCTTTTTAGCAGGAGGATGTTTAGCCATTCCCAGAGAGGTTTTCAATCACGTGGAAGGATTTGATGATCAATTCCGTGGATGGGGATATGAGGATCAGGAAATGTCCCTCAAACTATGGTTGTGGGGGTATAAGTGTTGGATTCAGCCAAAAGTAAAAATTCTCCATTTCTTTCGAACTTCTTCTCCTCCTTATCCTTATTTGAGCGAGGAGATCGATTATAATCTATTAAGAATGTCTTATTTACACTTTAAGGAAGAACGGATTGAAAAATGTCGAGAACTGCTCAACTCGGCAACTCCGAAAACGATTGAACAAAAGGTGCTGCAAAGCGGTGTTCTTGAAATGAGAAATAAATATAAGGCTTTAAGAAAATATGACGATGATTGGTTTATGGATCAATTTGGCATTCCCTTTTAAAAAAGACGCCATCCTTATTCGAGTGGATGGCGTCTTTGGAATTATGGTACAGGACAAGCAGGGACAATTGAATCGGAACGAAATCTCTGAATCGCTGCTAAATCAGCGAGATTGACTCTGATCTTTTGACCGGTTCGCACAACGAAAAGTTCACCCTCGCCTAAGATTTCACTAATGGGAATTCCTTCTGCACCAATCAGGGTTGGATCGATGGTTCGACCTGGACAAGGAGAGAGGAGTTCGAGTTCAACTGTAGTGCCGATAAGATTGTTGATACGGAAGTAGACTGTAATAAAGGACTCTCCCGGAGCAGGTGTTCCAGGGTTGTCACTTGGTCCTGAAATATTCCCGATTGCGTACAATACTTTATAATCGTCTACATAGGCGATGAAAGGAATCGTGACTCCATATATCCTCTCGATAAAGAGGTACGTTAATAATGTGGAAAGCAGAAGATCACCTCCTACATGCATTTTCTACTATCTTATGAAGATGCATATAGAAGAGTGATAAATCGATGAACTATTTTTTGAGAGGCGATGATTCGTATTTTGCCTGAATCGATCACGGTCTGATCCATCTAATCTTCTTTTTTGACTTTCCATTGTCCACCGGATTGAAGCTCGATATCGGGTTTGATAATCAAGGAAGATTCATCAAGCGGAATATATCCGTTTTTTTGGTGTTTTTTCCAGGCTTGGACATGTTTGCGATAGAGGATATGCGAGAGACCATAAACATCAATTCCTTTTTTGAGCCCCACTTTGTAGGTGTGCATGATCTCCCTAGCCAATTCTTGTTCTGCATATTTTTCGATTTCTTCTAGAGAAACATCTTGAAACATTTGAAAGATATTTCCACTATATTTTAAGTCAAGTTCAAAGAATATCTTTCCATTTCGTAGAATCGGTGTAATCTTGATTTTGGGACTGTTTAACACTGTTTTAGCCAGCAATTGATTCTTCTTCTTGGAAACGAAAACCGAACGCACCAGATCTTCATCTAACCATTTTAAACCTTTTAAATCATGCTGATGGATTTTCCCGATATAGCGACGATTTGCAAAGAAAGCAGCGCCTTCTTTTTTTAGTTGTATCAAAGGCTTGTCTTCCTCTTTCCAGGCATTGGATAAACCGATGATGGGAAGATAGGTGGTTTCTCCCGGTTCGTAATATTTGGCTTCAAATTGAAACAAACGGAACGGTTTAATATTCGAATATTGTTTATATTGACTGATCGGATCACTTAATATATTCATTGTTGGATCCTCATTTAGCGCAATATTTGTTGACAAAACTTTTTCAAGCGGTTGATTGGTGACAAATAGCCACATCGTTCTTCGCCAGTGGAAAAAGCGTCCAGTAAATTCGATGACCGGATTGATCCCTACTTTTTGGAGAGCTTTTTCAGATATCATGATTGATTTTACGTGTTCCAATGAAGTTCGACGAGGAGACAAATTATAGAGATGATGCATAGCATCGAATAGGTTGCGTCCATAGGATTTCGTAAGATGAATGGGTACAACAGCCGGTGAAGGTTCTTCCATTTTGGCCACCTGCGCAAAGTTGACATATTGTGTGTAAACGACATAGTTGTCCTCTTTCATATCGATACCGATTGCATCAATGTAAAAAATGTTTTCTGTCGCTCGTAATTCCCAACAGCCGGTGAGTAAGCAAACGGAGAGACTGAGTATCCATATTTTTCGATTAAACAACAGCACACCCCATCACTCCTTTTTCGTGCTATCTTTGTTTTGTAGTTCAGGAGGGCGGTCCTGATAGTATTGGTAGGGTTTGCGAAAGAAGGATTGAAAGAATCCCTCTTTGGAGTGAATGGGTGCAAAAGGTGCTAAATAAGGGATATGAAATGATCGTAAATTGGCCATATAAACCACGATTAAAAACAGGGATAGATAGAATCCAGCCAACCCCAGCAGCGAAGAGGTCGTATAATTAAAAAGTCGAACATAGCTTACCGTACCCGCAAGCGATTGGTTCACAAGTGTAAAGGTTGAAATAACAGAAATGGCGACCACAACAATAATCCCTGGTGAGGCACGCACTTATGGCAGCTTGACCAATAATGAGTCCACCTACAATCGAAAGAGTCTGTCCAAAAGCGGACGGCAATCGTAGACCCGCCTCGCGAAGAAGTTCAAAGAGTAGGATAATCAATAATCCTTCGAGCGAAGATGGAAAAGGAATTCCTTTTCTGGACAAAGCAAAAGTCGCTAATAGCGAATAAGGAAGTTGATCCGGATGATGAGTGATCAAGGCGATCCATAAACCGGGAAGAAAGCTTGAAATAAACAGACTAATATAGCGCAGGATTCGTGAAAAGCTGCCCTGATAAAACATCACGTGTTGATCCTCTGCAGAGTTAATTAAAAATGGCAAGCTGACAGGAGCGATAATTGCGGTGGGGGAGCCGTCCACCAGAATAATAAAGCGACCTTGTAGTAAACAATTGGAGGCAAAATCAGGGCGACCGGTATAATCGACTAAGGGAAAAAGCTGTGGTCGCTTGCTCTGGATCAATTCTTCAAGGTGAGTACTGGAGATGATTCCATCTACATGAATTTTTTCAATCCGTTGACTCACATCTGCAATCGTTTCCACGGGAATGACATCCTCTAGATAGAGCAGGGCGATTTTGGTTTTATTTCTTTCGCCAAGTACAAACGATTTGACTTTCAGAGAGCTTGTTTTTATTCTTTTTCGTATTAGACCGAGATTGGTTGGAAGCTCTTCTACAAAACCGTCTCTTGCCCCTTTAATGGTAGACTCCGTGACGGCTTGATCGATCTGCCGATGGGGAATTTTCTGGATATCCATCGCAAATATGCGGGCTTGATCGGTAAGAATAACAATCAATTTTCCTTCGAAAACATATTGTATCAAGCGATCCGGCAAGCTTTTGTTGATAGGGAGCGATTGGGCGAAGCTGGGTTCAGTTTTTTCGAACAAATCGTCTTCTAACTTGTTTATATAAGGGAGAACGTGATTGCGCAATTCCTTGAGATCGATCAAAGGATCACAGTAGATCAATAGGATTGAAGGGTTGTTTTCCAACTGCTTAATTTCTACATCTGAACAATTTTTGAACCAGGATTGAATCTTCGACTTATCTATTTTTTTGGATTGAAAAAACCTTTTCATGACGAAATCTCCTTGTTTTTTGGTGAGATCAGTGCGAGAACCCATAAGATGACAAAAATGGCTGTCAACAAGGCTATCGAGAATGGAAAAAAGTATTGATACAAAATGGCATAAGTGGTTGCATCGTTGAGAGGGAGATAGATTCCGTTAAAAATGATCAATCCGATGACAAAGATAGCGATTCGTTTTGCTTTTTTTGATTTCATTGGCAGCAAATCTGCGATTAAGATCCCCAACATCGATAAACGGATAAATGTTCCAACATACCATTGATAAATCGATAAAAAATCCATGTGTTCGATATATTTTCCAATCGAAACAATTCTCCATTGCTCAAAAGCAGGATACCGTTGCAGGCTGCTAACAACTGGCCCAAATTCGATGATGGCTCCAATGGTTGGACTGAGTGTTAATATGATCAAGACCAGTGCGACGAAATAGAGCTGATACCATTTGATTTTTTTAGGTAGAAAATGTTGAAAAAAAAGAATAAAGAGGAGTTCAAAAAAGCCAACAGCCGGATATATCATTCCCTTTACAACAGGTTCGATTCCGTTTTCTAAAAAAGGTTGCAAGAGAGTAAAGTCCTTATATTGAAAATTGGCGGTCATGACAAAAAAGCCAAATAGGAATACAAAGGGAAGCAGAATCGCAGAAGTAATGGCGACCGACTGGATTCCACCGTATATGTTGTAGAGACAGACGATAAAAAACATTACAACAAAAACAATTTTCGGCGTTTGAGGATAGTAGAATGTCGTAAAAGTGAGTGTATCTTTTATCGTGACAAAGCTCATCAAGATGAGATAGATAATCATGAGCAGAAGGATCAGGTATGAAATGCTTTTATTGTAGTGATTTCTTAACCAATTCATAATGGATTGTCCAGCTGTTTTGCGATGAATGAAATACAAAAAAGGAATCCAGATAAAATAGATAAGCGCTGTAGCAAGAATACTGATCCAAGCATCGCGATGTGAAGCATCCAAAACCAATGGAATAACCAGTACATGATTGAGAATGCCAATTCCACCAAAAAACATAATGGCGATTTGGATGAAGTTTACAGTCTGTTTATCCATGATCTCTCCTTAACAAATATTTGTTAAAAGTAGGTTGATCCAAATGAGCTCAATTTATGCTTTTTCTGTCAAAGTGAGAGATGGACATGAATGGTTCGCCAAGAAAAAAAGACCTCCTTGGTAGACAGAGGTCTTCCGAAGCTTTACCAAAAAAATCTTCTCCGATAGGGAAATCGGAAAAATAATGGAGGAAATGGCACAATGGGCAGAAAGGGGGGTGGAAAGAAAAAAGGATATCTTCCATAAAATTGTTGGGTCTGAGCGATTGGTGCATTATCCTCCCAATGATTCTGTGTATGATAAGGGAATTGATCAGAATGAATCGGTTTGTTTGGTTCCATGATCCATCACTCTCCTGTCTTTTTTATTCATCGTATTCAGTAGGCAATCGTAGGTGAATATGAATCAGGAGAGGATCACCTGTTTTTATCAATTCCCTTTCAGCCAGCGCAAAAATTCCTGAAGTCGTTTTTCGTACCCATGATCCGAAGGTTGATAAAACACTTTACCACGATGTTCACTGGGAAGATATGGTTGATCCACATAGTTTCGTGGGTAATCATGAGGGTATTGATAGGTGATGTCGTCTTCCGTTTGGGTAGAAAATGAAGAATGACGATCGCGGAGATGCTTAGGCACATCGCCTCTCGCTTCCTGTTGAACGGCTTCCATCGCTTGATTGATTCCTTGGTAGACGGAGTTGCTTTTTGGGGCTGTGGCAATGTAGACGACAGCCTCAGCCAGTGGGATTCGGGCTTCAGGTAAACCGATGGCTTGTACGGCTTGCATGGCGGACGTGGCAATCATCAGTGCCCGGGGATCAGCCATTCCCACATCTTCGGCTGCATGGATGACCACTCTCCGCGCAATAAAGTTGATATCTTCTCCGGCTTGAATCATTTTTGCCAGATAGTAAAGAGCTGCATCGGGATCAGAACCGCGCATACTTTTAATAAAGGCGGAGATCACGTCATAGTGTTGATCTCCCGAGCGGTCATATTGAATCGCTTTTCGTTGCATCGATTCTTCAATGATTCGCAATGTGAGAAGACGTTTACCATCGCTATTAGGTGGCGTTGTAAGTGCAGCCATTTCTAATGTTTGTAAAGCATGGCGGCTGTCACCGGCTGACTGACGAATAAGATGCTCCCAAGCTTCGTCGGTGAGTGAAACATTCAGCGAACCGAGCCCTTTCTCAGGATCAGCAATCGCTCGTTCCAGGATTTGTCTGATTTCATTTGGGGAAAGGGGATATAAAGGAAATAGCCGAACTCGTGATAGCAAGGCAGAGTTAATTGTAAAAGATGGATTCTCAGTTGTTGCACCGATCAACAGAATAGTCCCTTCTTCAACATCTTTGAGTAAGGAATCCTGTTGGGCGCGATTAAAACGATGAATCTCGTCAATAAATAACAAGGTGTGTTCGCCATGCATATGTAGTCGCTCTTGAGCTTGCTCTGCCACTTGACGAATCTCTTTGACACTGGTGGTCACAGCGTGCAAAGAGACAAAGTGATAATCCAAGGTTTTGGCAATTAATTTGGCCAAGGTAGTTTTCCCTGTACCGGGTGGTCCATGAAAGATACAGGAGGTAAAACGATTGGCTTCAATCATACGACGTAGCAACTTGCCTTTACAAATAAGATGGCTTTGTCCGATAAATTCTTCCAAAGAAGTAGGACGCATTCGCGCCGCGAGGGGAATCTCGTCTTTTTTTTGTTGCTGATAGTGATAAGAAAATAGATCCATTGGTCAGCCTCCATCTATCGTTCCTATGATGTATTGTAGCATGAATCAAATCCCACTCTTGGAGGAGTGATGACATGTTTTCGATCGAAGTGAATCACTATATCACCCTGCGTCTGTTCATGAAGAGGGACGCGGAGGATTTGTTTCAACTGGTTCAAAAAACAAAGGATGATTTGCGCCGATGGATGCCATGGGCAGATCATGTAAAAAGTACAGAGGATTATCTAAAAATCATTCCCCAATGGTTAAATGAATTTGCTTCGGATACCTCATTGCATATGGGGATCTTTGTCAAGGGTCAGTTAGCTGGCGTAGTGGGGTTTCATTTATTGGATCATACTCATCAGAAGACATCGATCGGTTATTGGTTAGGGAAAGAATACCGTGGAAAAGGAATTATGACAACAGTCGTGCGGAAAATGGTGGAGTTGGCATTTCATGAGTTCGGGATGAATCGAGTAGAGATTTGCTGCGCGGTAGAGAACCTAAAAAGCCAAGCGATCCCTGAGAGACTCGGATTTTCAAAGGAGGGAATTTTACGCTCCTACCAAAAGATCGGCGATCGATTTGTGGATCATGTGGTGTATTCCATCCTAAAAAAGGATTGGATCCGAGAGAAAGACCGATAAACCGCCGACATGGTCGAATCTGAGTGGAAGGAAAGATGGATGCTTTGTGAATGGAATGTTATCAGAGAAAAAAGCAGAATTTTGTCGAAATAGATGGAAACAGGGTATGAAAGAACGGTTTTGATCAAAAACAGACCTTGTCTAATCGAGAAGGGCTGACTATAATTGTCGGAAACGAAATTGAAATATCCAAAATAATAAACATTTCATTTATTATGTAAATTAATTAGGTGAGGTTGATGATCAACACAGTACTACTCATCTTCGTATTACAGGTGGTTTACGTCACATTATTAACTGTTCGCTCCATCTTAACCATTAAAGGTTACCGTTATTATGCCGCTGCTTTAAGTGCCATTGATGTCTTAGTGTATGTAACAGCATTCAAAATTATTTTGGACAATCTCGATCAACCGATCAATTTGGTGATCTATTGTATCGGGTATGCTATTGGCAGTTTAGTGGGTGTATATGTAGAAGAGCGATTGGCTTTGGGCTATGTAAATCTGAGTATCGTTTCCAAAGATGAACATACGACACTTGCCCAATCCTTGCGTGAAAAAGGTTATGGTGTAACAACATGGACAGCCGAAGGATTGGAAGGACAACGAGAAGTGTTGTATGTGACAACGCAGAAGAAGAACCAGCGTAAACTCTATCAGTTTATCAAACAGATCGATAAAGAGGCATTTGTGGTCTCCTATGACTCGTATCCTTTTCAAGGCGGCTTTTCGATCAATCCATTTCGCAAAAAGTATTCGAAAAAGAAAGTGCATTTTAGCCTATAAGCGAATCATCAGACCGTTTCGATCATGCGAAACGGTCTTTTATGATGGGCTATTTCTCTTCTGCGATAATTGTGGCGTTATAAATAATGATGCGTTTCCCATTTAATTCAAATTTTACCTTCCCTCCTGTGGTATCTGGATCCAGGTCGATTTTGCCGGAATAGGTTTTGATTACCTTGCCGTTTTCATCATATACAGTGATGACGCGATCTAATCCTCCTGCCCAATCCGATTTTGTATCTTTGATCTCTCGTTGAATGGATGCGCAGCCGCTAAATAGGATAAATAGACAAAATAAACCGACGATTATCCATTTTCTTTTCATAAGCCTCACTCTTTCATTTAAGAAAATTTTCCAATGTATACCTTTTATTATAGTGATTTTATTCTTTTTTAAAAGACAAAAGACAAATAAATCAGGATTCTCCCTGCATATAGTGTACAAAAGGATAGAAGGGAGCCATTTAGCAGCGATGACAAAAGCCATTCTTCATCTTGATCAATTCCAACGGATTAATGGAGAGACCGATGATCGTGGTCGATTTCAGCGGGCGATTGATGCGACGCCTGAAGGTGGAGAATTGTGGGTTCCACCGGGACACTATCGTGCAGACTCGCTCAAGATTCGAAAATCGATGCGCCTCTCTTTTTCGCGTCAAGCCAAGATTGAAGCCGTTGAGATCAATAAAGATATCTTGACCATCGAAGGAGAGCGAGAGTGTCAGGGTTACGCATTGCTTACTCCAGTCAAACGCGGAGATCGAAAACTTCTATTTTCGGAAGCGCCGACCGATTGGAAAGCGGGAGATATGATAGTCTTGACGGATGAGACGGTTCGTTTTTCGGATCGGCAAAAGGAAGTCAATACAGAAGTTCATGAAATTGCATATATTGAAGGGAATACGGTCATATTGCGCGATTTTGTTCGATTGCCAAAAGCGATCTCCACCAATAATGTGTATCGCGTCTTTCCACTCGAAGATGTTGAAGTCAATCAGTTGACATATCAGATGAAAGAAGGGTCAACACGTGGGATAGGCATCTTTATGCAGTATGTGCGTCATGCGGTGATCCATGGAATACAAGGGTATCGCGGCGCTGGATCAGGTGTGCAAATTCGCAAAGCTTTACATACTCGCGTACAACGTTTTCGATTTCTTTTCCCACAAGTGACTGGTAGCGGACAAGGGTATGGTGTTCAATTTTTTGGTGGTTGTTTGCATGTTATCGTGAAGGATGGTTATACCGTGGGTTGTCGTCATGCTGTCGATTTGGATGGCTGTTTTGATGCGTATGTAAGCCATGTGACCGATTATCACTCGTCGGGAGCCGCTTTTGTGATGTCTCACAATGGTTTTACAAGTGATATTGTGTTTGATCAATGTCAGACCTATTATACATATGGCTCGGGATTTGTTGCCAACTCACAAGGGTTTGCTGATCCGCTCATGTGTACATTTTATCATTTTACGATTAAAAATTGTAAAGTGGTCATGAATCACTCAGCACATGCGGGGGTTTTATTTACATCTCCGTGTGTACATTCATCAGTACAGAATTGTCAGATTCGTTATCGGACAGACGAGGGAGTTGGTTTGAATAATGCGGGAATCCGGTTGTATCCTGTCAGGACACAGATCAAGATCAGCGACTGTCAGATTCAAGGAGTGAATAAAGGAATTGCTATACAGGTGGCAGGATTTAC
>JANWJM010000075.1 GCA_025449475.1 Thermoactinomycetaceae bacterium | reverse complement strand
TTCAGTCTATCTCTTTCTCTTTCAATTGTAAAGAAAGTTTTAGTTCTTCTCATTGTCCCTTTCGGACGTTTCTCGTATCAATTTCCCAAGAACCCCATTGATAAAACGTCTTGAATGTAAATCGCCAAATTGCTTCGCTAATTCAACGGCTTCATTGATGATCACTTTTGGGGGAGCCTCTTTCTGATACACCAATTCATAGACCGCTAAACGCAAGATCGACCGCTCAGTTGTTGAAATTCGTTCGATTGTCCATCCACTCTTTAAATATTTTGAAATAATATGATCGACGGCTTTTCTTTCTTGTTGAATTCCGGTGATGAGTTGCCTAAAAAAGTTAAAATCTGCTGTAGAGAGCGCTTTCGTTTGTTCATTGATAATACGGTCGATTCCATCGGGTTGAAATTCAAGTTCGTATAACGCTTGTACAACTTTTCTTCGAACTGTTCTTCGGCTCAACTCTAACATCCTCCAAAAAATAACCCGAGCCAGGTAGGCTCGGATATTCTCTATTTTCGCATCCATTTATCCATGAGAATCCCATCGATCCATTCTTTTACATTTTCTTTTTGATCGATTTGGTAACCAATTGCAAAACCGACCCCTACTAAAAAAGCAAAAAATAACATTTTCCAAAAACCTGCAAATAGATAAATGAAACCAAAAAATAGGCCGAGTCCTGTACCTACAATTTTCCCTTTATTCTCCAGCAAATGGTTTTTATCGATACTCGCTCACCACCTAACTGACACGCAAACGTTTTTGACTCGGCTTTTTGGTTTGAGCGACATAGATCGATACCTGATCCACTTCAACGCCTGCAATGGTTTCAACTTGATCTTTTACAACCTGCTGTAATTCCTTTGAAAGAGACTGGATGGGAATCTTTCCGTCGATCACCATTTTCAAACCAATACTCAGGCTTGAGTTTTCTTTATCATAATAGACTCGAGCTGTCAAATCATGAACTCCTTTAACACGTTGAGCAGAGCTAATCACAATCTCTTCGATCGTGGTTAATGAGATATGAACATTTCCTATCTCCGTTTCCTGATCAATGCCCTTATCGATGGAGCTGTTGCGATGAAGACTTACCCAAATCAATCGAAGACTGACGAGGAAAAACAAAAGACTAAAACCAATCAAGAGGACATGAAACCAAACATCCCCATGCACGGTTCTGATCCATTGAATGATCTCCTCTTCTCCGAACAAAACAGGAAGTCCGATGATTGCCCCAAACAATGCTATCAAACCAATGGCTAAACTATAGATAGAAAGTAAGATCCGATCTGTCACACCCATCCGCGGAGCCCCCTTTTTTTGTTTATTTCACTCGATGGGTCTGTTCTTTCTCTTTTTTCTTATCCGGTTGTGAAAACTTCAACCCCTCCACATGAACCACAACCTGATCGACGGTGACACCTGTCATATCCTCGATCGCTTCTTTTACTTTCTTTTGGACTTCTGTCGCAACCTCGACAACATGGTAACCATAAATAACCACGATAGAGACTTGAATTACGGTGGTATCTCCGAGTTCTACTTTGATGCCTTGGCGCAGATTTTTCCTTCCCAACAGTTGGTTGATATCCCCAACGACTCCTCCACTTAGCGAAGCTACTCCTTCAATTTGTGAAGCCGATAATCCTGCAATAATCTGTAACACCTCAGGTGCTAGCTCAATTTTCCCCAATTTTACACTTTCTACTGAAATCTCTTTTTGATCACTCATCGTCTTCGTCCCCCTTATCAAGGTCAGTCGTTTCTAAAAATTGAATATGAAAATCGCCTTCCACAAACTTCGGATGTTTTAGCACTTTTTGATGAAAAGGGATGGTAGTATGTACCCCATATATCGCAAATTCGGATAATGCGCGATTCATTCGATCAAGCGCTTCCCTTCGAGAGGCTCCCCAAACAATCAATTTGGCAACCATCGAGTCATAAAAGGGGGGAATTTGATATCCTTGATAACATGCGCTATCAACACGCACACCCATTCCTCCTGGAGGTAAATAGAGATCAATTTTCCCTGGAGAGGGGATAAAATCTTTATCCGGTCTCTCTGCGTTTATTCGACACTCGATCGACCAACCCTTGATTCGAACATCTTCTTGTTTAATTTCGAGCGGCAAACCTGCTGCAATTCGAATCTGTTCTTTGACGAGATCGATTCCCGTGATCTCTTCGGTCACAGGATGTTCCACTTGGATTCTCGTATTCATCTCCATAAAATAAAATTGACCATGTTGATCCAAGAGAAATTCAACCGTTCCCGCACCAGAGTAGTCAACAGTTTTAGCCGCTAATACAGCTGCTGCTCCCATTTTATCACGTAACTCTTGATTAAGTGCCGGAGAAGGAGCCTCTTCAATTAACTTTTGATAACGTCGTTGAATGGAACAGTCGCGCTCTCCTAAATGAATCACGTTGCCATATTCATCCGCGATAACCTGAATTTCAATATGTCTTGGTTTTTCCAGAAACTTCTCCAAATAGACACCCGAGTTGCCAAAATTGGCTTGCGCTTCCTGCTGAGCCAATGTAATCGCATTCCTTAATTCGTATTCTGTATAAACCACTCGCATTCCTTTTCCGCCGCCACCAGCCGTTGCTTTTACGATCACAGGGTAACCAATCTCACGTGCTTTTTCAAGCGCCATATCAAGATCTTTAATGATTCCGTCCGTTCCAGGAATCACTGGAACTCCTGCCGCTTTCATCGTGTCTCGAGCAGTGGTTTTATCTCCCATCTTAAGAATCGCCTCTGGACTTGGACCAATAAACTTGATCCCACACTCTGCACACAACTCAGCAAAATCAGCATTTTCTGCTAAGAACCCATATCCGGGATGAATCGCATCTGCTTCAATTAATGTTGCGGTACTTAATAGATTGGTCATATTTAAATAACTATCTGTTGCCGCCCCTGGACCAATGCAATAAGCTTCATCCGCAAGCGTGACATGGAGAGCATCTCGATCCGCTTCAGAGTAGACAGCTGCCGTTTGAAGACCTAGTTCTTTGCAAGCTCGGATGATGCGAACCGCAATTTCTCCGCGATTGGCAATCAATACTTTTTTAAACACTCTTCTTCCCTCCCGCGGTTTAGCTGGTTTTCACCAGGAACAGCGGTTGACCATATTCAACGAGCTGACCGTTTTCTACCAAGATTTTCACGATCGTTCCTTTGGTTTCCGCCTCGATTTCGTTCATGAGTTTCATCGCTTCAATAATACATACGACTGTCGATTCCTCGACTCGATCTCCTTCCTTTACATAAGGGTCCGCATCGGGAGCAGGGGCACGATAAAACGTTCCGACCATGGGAGAGACAATCTTATGTAAATTCGGATCCTCTTCTAGTTTTTTCTCTGTCGATTCGGGCACTGTTGTTACATTTTCAACTGCCTGGACTTGTGGAGGCGCTGTATGAACAACACGTTCGATCGTTGCTGGCGTCGCCGGAGCAGCTTGTTCAGTCACTTTCCTTAACATAACTTTAGTTCCTTCATGTTCAATCTCTACTTCTGCAAAGTCGGTCTTATCCACTAGACGAATTAAATCGCGAATATCCTTTAATGTCATTCCCATATCTCTTCTCTCCTTTCGATCAATATGGGTCATATTTTCTGAGTTTCAAGTGATATAGGAAAAGTAGGTACACTTTTAGCACAACCTCTATTATACAAAAAATACTTCCATGAAGCACCTATAACATCTTGCAGGTCTAAAATTGAATTTGAAATTGCTTTCTTAAATGAATAAAGACGGTAGCTCCTCTCGTCTACCGTCTTTTCCATCTTTACACTTGATATTGAACCGAAATCTGCGCTGGTTCAACACGGAAATGTTTGCCCATCATACTGATAATGGCAATAACCTGTTCTTCCGTCAATTTTTCTGCTTGGACCACCACATCCACATGATTGTTCTGATTGATGACGACCGCATCACGAAATCCTTCGCGCCGAATCATATCTTCAGCAGTGGACTCCTGTTTATCAATTTTCATCAATTGATTGATCTTTGCTTCCGCTTCTTGCAACTCCTTTTTTGCCGCATCTGGATTGGATAAAATTCGCATATATTCCTCCGTCAGTTTGGCGCGCAAGGTATCTCTTTGCAAATGATAATTGATAAAAAAGTCATGTTTTCCTAACGTCGACCCTTCTTCGATTTCCTTACTCACCGTCTTTACGTTTACATCTACTTTCGCCTTTTCTTTTTGTTCGTTCTGTGTATGTTGACTGGTCTGTACAGCTGGCTCCACTGGTCCCGTGATCATATAGTAGGCAGATAAGACCACCATTAACGAAAGCATGGTTACCAACCAAATGGTCTGTTTATTCATCTTCATTTTGGATCAACCTCCTTAACCTTTCGGCAAAACAGAAATGCGATGGACAGGTACATCGAGTGTTCGTTGAATCGCCTCAATCACAGCCGCTTTTACTTGAAGATTTTCGACTCCTCGCGCCACAACTAAAATCCCTCGAATCTTTGGTTTTAATTTTTTTACGATGAGGGGTTTTTCACCCTCCCGGTCCTGGTAAAAAGCTGGCTTTCGATCATCAGTCTCATTGCGAATGGAGCGGTTGCCCCCTTTTGTGTCCATTTCTGTTGTCACTTGTTCTGAGTTGCGCCGATCCATATAGATCACATCTTCCTCCGTGGAATCCAAGTTGACCACAACAGAAACATCATCCACACCTACAATTTGATCAAGGATGTCGGCTAATTTTGACTCGTACTCCTTTTCATAGCGATCGATTTTATGATTGACCTCTCTGGAAGAGGTAGATGGAGATTCTTTCTCTGTCCGAAAAAAAGAAGGATCTGTTCGATTTTCTTGTGGATGGGTTTGAAAAAAAGAGGCTAGCAAAAGAACAACAATTCCCACCAAACCCATTACCATCAGGAAACGAAAACGCTTCTTCTGTTTTCCAGCTTCCCCTATTTTTTCTTCCATTTGATCAAGCCATTTTTTCAATACACTTCTTCCTCCATCCTACGCCCCGTTCTCTATGAAAACACTGACCTGCTCTGCCTTGAGATGCCAAGCACGGATAATGGTTTTCTTGATTGATTCTGTCAGCGGATGACGTTTCGTCTCTTCTTCCTTGCGTTCTTCAATCTGAATATCAATTGGCTCGATTGGCAATGATCGATCGGAGTGATCTTTTTTCGAGCTTTCTCTTGTCTGTGCGTAAACTTCAACCGATTGAATACGAGGTGTTTTTCCGTCTTGAATGTTTGTTTTCACCACTACCTGAACATTTTGGAGAGCAAACTTTTTCGTCAATTCTTCTTGTATTTCCCTTCCCACATTTTTCGACCACTGCTCCTCAATCTGCTTTGTTTGGAACTCTTGTAATCTTTTACTATCCGCTTGAATCGATGGAAGTGAATTCATGGATAACGCGGGCTGATCGGTATTCCACCATTTCCAGGTCCGAAAATCGATATCTTGGTTGACTAGCTGAAGAATGGGGGTCAGAATCGCCATGATGATTAGCAGACCAAGCACCAGTTTGACATAGCGATCAAATGATTGATTGGGCAAGAGCAGATCAATAAATGTTGCGATTAAAACAAGCAAAATAATCTGTTTAATCCATTCACTCAGCCATTCCACCCTTTTCACCTACCTGAGCATGACGGATATATTTGCAGATGTAATCAAGATGGTGACAGATAGAAAGAACATCAATCCCACTGCTGCTAATGCTGCGAACACATAGATCAGCGTCCGCCCAATGGTAGAAAGACAATCAATAATCGGACTATGTCCCAGAGGTTGCATGACAGCAGATGCAAAATGATAGATAAATGCTAGCGATAATACTTTTAATGCTGGAAAAGCACAGATTAACAATAGGACAATCACACCAGCAATTCCCACCGTATTCTTGACCAAAAGAGAAGCGCCGATCACGGTATCTGCGGCTTCAGAAATCGTTCGACCAATCACAGGAACAAAATTCCCCGTAATATATTTCGCGGTACGAACAGTAATTCCATCTACAACCGCAGCACTCGCTCCCTGTACAGAGATCACTCCTAAAAAAATAGTGAGCAAACCACCCATCAACGTGATACTGATCTTTCTCATCAGATCGGCCAACTGATTCACCTTATATTTTTCGGACAGACTACTTACGATACTTAATACGGTCGAAAAGAAGAGGATCGGAAAGATCACAATATAGATAAAAGTCCCTACGATATGAATCATAAAAACAATCAAGGGGTGAAAGAGCGCAACGGAAGTGACGTTTCCCATCGTCGCCAAAAGAGTTAACATCAATGGAATTAAAGCGAGCATAAAATCTATCATGCGTTCGATGGCTTCCTTCGCGGACTCAATTGCAACGGAAAAGCTTTGAACAGCGAGCAGGATGATCACGATAAACACAATCGCATAAGCGACTCTGCTCACTTGATTTTGTTCAAATGCGGTTTGCAAGGTTTGCAAAATCATGCTTAAAACCGTCAAAATGATGATGGTTCCTAACAGTTTTCCGCTATACAATACTTCATGAAAAAAGTAGCGAGCCAACGCAGATAAAACATGACGAATTCCCCAATTTTCTTGTTTGTTAAAAAATAACTCAAACAGATCAGGTGGCTTTTTCTCTGCAAAAAATTGACCGTACTCTTGCTGAAACTGTTTCCAAAATTCTTCCATCTCCGTTGTATTCAATTGATCCACTTGTGATTGAATCAACTGATTCATCACAGATGGTGACTCGTCCACCGTTAAAAAGAATTGGGGGATGAGCATGATGAACAAACAGAATTGAACCATCGTTCTTCATCCTTAGGAAGGGAGAATTTGCACAATCGTTTCAATAATCACGGTGATGATCGGGATAGCCATTACCATAATCAAAACCTTTCCAGCCAGTTCAATCTTGGCCGCAATGGAACCTTGTCCGGCATCACGTGTGACTTGTGCGCCAAATTCCGCAATATAGGCGATTCCAATGATTTTGAGAATCGTTTCTAAAAACAACTGGTTCACATTGGCTTGATGAGCAAGGTTTTTTAGGACCTGAATGACATCAGTAATTTTTCCGACCAGGGTATAAAGATGAAAACACCGGCAAAAGTAGCGAGTATATAAGCAAACATCGGCTTCTGCTCTTTCAGAAGCAAAATCATAAAGGTAACGACTAAACCTAATCCAACCACCTGGATAATTTCCAAGTGGACCGCCTCCCTCAAAAGCGAAACAGGAATACATTTTTTATGGTCTGAAATAAATCACGAATGAGCATTGCCACCATAAACAAGACAATAATAAATCCAATTAAGGTGACCCACTGTGCCCAATCCTCTTTGCCCATCTGCTTTAAAATGGTATGAATCATCGCAACCACAATACCAATTCCAGCTATTTGAAACACAGTATCGACATTGTAAGGCATGAATACCTCCTTCAATTCGCAATGGTACGCTCAAACTAGTAAATTAAGAGAACAATTAACGCCCCAGATAGAACACCAATGGTCTTGCACATTTTTTCATACTGCATCTGTTCATCTTGGGCTTTTTTCTCCTCTACTTCCAGATTGGTTTTTGCCATTGCGAGATGATGAAGTTGATCCTCTCGATCTGAAATACCGAGTGTATTGCTAAAATTCAATAAGATCCGCTTTTCCGGGTTCTTCATCGCTGTATGCTTCCACTCCTGATCAATCGCTTTCTGAAAACATTCATAAGTCGATGCCCCATCCATCTGTTTTAAGTTTTCTGCACAGGAAGCGAACAGCTTGGAAATGGCACCCCGCGTTCGCAGCGAAACTTCTTGACAAGCAACCGTTAATGGACGAACCCCATAGCCAATTTCCGTTTCCAATATTGATAATGCTGAACGAAGCTGACGAATCTCCTTGGGTCGTTCACGATAGGACCGTGCAATCTCAAATCCCATCCACGATGTAGCGATTAAGACCAGGCATGCGCCGAAGATTTTGATCATCGATCGCTCGCCACCGGAACATCCAAACGTCGAAACGACTGATCGTAAATGGCTTCTACCGTCCCAGGGCCTGTACGACGACTCAATAAAAAAATGCGTGTAAACACTTTTTCTTTCATTAACTTCGACAGAGTGGGTCTTTGGCAAAGGTCATCCAATGAATAGCCATGAGCGGTCGTAAAAATATGTACGCCGGCAAAGATGGCCTCAAAGATGGCTCGACTATCCTCCTCACGTCCAATCTCATCAACGATCAAAATCTCCGGTGACATAGATCGGATCATCATCATCATTCCTTCCGCTTTGGGACATGCATCAAGAACATCTGTTCGCGGTCCGATATCGTGCTGAGGAACCCCATGTAGACACCCCGCGATCTCAGAGCGTTCATCGATAATGCCCACTTTAAAAGCTGGTGTATTGACTGTTCCTGTACTAGCTAGTCGGGCAAGATCACGGATTAGTGTTGTTTTGCCACACTGAGGAGGAGAGACAATCAGTAGATTCTCCACCTTGTTGCCATGAATAAGAAATGGCAACAGTTTTTTTCCTACACCTAATATCGCGCGAGCAAATCGCACATTAAAACTTGTAATATCTCGAAGTGCTTTCACTTTGCCATTCGCAACGATTACTTTTCCAGCGAGCCCCACCCGATGCCCACCTTGAAGAGTGATATATCCTCTTCGTAGCTCTTCTTCCATCGCATATAATGAATGACGACTGATGAGATTAAGCATTTTTTCACAATCCAATTGTGTCGGACAATACGCTCCTTCGATCTCTTTTGTTAATTGCTTCTTCGTTTGATGAACAAAGCCGCTTTCCTGCGAAGTAATGACTTCTAAGGGGCGATCCTGACGAATTCGAATCTCTTCGATCTGGTTGAAGATCGCTGAAGGTAACGATTCAATATAACTCCGAATGGATTGAGGGAGAACCTGAGTTACTGACGTCATCAAACACCTCCCTGTCCTCTATTTTCTTATTTCATAGATATGGGAGGCTTGTTTTGAATATGACAAACTTTATGGAATCCAAACACAAAAAGAGTGGATCACTTCCTCCACTCTTTTCAACTTGACGCCCGCTTACGTCCTGAGCATCCTCGCAAAAATGTCTCCAAGTCTCTCATTTGTTTATACGGTTCCTTGCATTTCATATTCTTTTTTTTCTTTTTTCCCCGTCTCGCTGGGTTCACGATCAATCAGCACAGCTTGACAGTTGGGGCACAAGTATTGAATCGATCTGTCTTGTATATCCTCTTGATCAATCAACACTTCCTCTTCACAAACCGGGCAGGTCATTGGAATCAATTCTTCGTCTTCTTCTGCAAAAATGATTTGTTCGACATCGGTTAAGTCTTCGTCGATTGCTTCTACATAATCTTCTAGTTCTGTCAAACGAAGATGCGTTTGTCGGTACTCTTCGGTTAACTCTTCCATCACCGAAAGCAAACGATCATATACCTGATGATGTTTCTCTTCAATGGACGAATTGCCGGCTAAAAATCCTCGAAGATAGGAGATTTCTTGCTGAATATGTTCCATTGCTATCACCTCGATTATTTTTATCTAGTGTCACCATGCTTCGATGATTCATCCTTATTAATTAATGGAAATGGATCAATTGGTTATCCTAAAGGTGGAGGTGAATGCTTTGGAAAAGTCTTCTTTCAACAATCAATGGTATGTATTAGCAATCCTTAGTTCAATCCCCGTTATTATGGTCTTAGGCAACTCGATGATTATCCCTGTATTACCCACAATTGGAGCAAAATTTGAGGTTTCATCATTCCAAACGAGCTTATTGATCACCTTGTTTTCCATTCCAGCAGCCATTGTCATCCCAGTCGCTGGTATCCTCGCGGATCGAGTAGGAAGAAAGAAAACGATCTTTTTTAGCTTGATTCTATATGGATGCGGCGGTCTGCTCAGTGGTCTTGCCGCTATCTGGAATTCTTATTCATTTATGCTAATCTCACGAATGATTCAAGGGATTGGTGCGGCGGGAA
Organism: Thermoactinomycetaceae bacterium; assembly: GCA_025449475.1. Taxonomy (GTDB): domain Bacteria; phylum Bacillota; class Bacilli; order Thermoactinomycetales; family Thermoactinomycetaceae; genus JANWJM01. Next base: position 2,287 of record JANWJM010000075.1, on the reverse strand, counting down.
CGGCTCCCATTACGATGGTATTGGTGAGCGATTTATATCAAGAGGATCAGCGGAGTAAATCCCTTGGAATTATTGAAGCAGCCAATGCAATGGGGAAGGTATTGAGCCCAATTTTAGGTTCAATACTCGCCATGATTATTTGGTACGCAATGTTTTTTGCATTCCCCCTCCTCTGTGTTCCGATCGCCATCTGTTTATGGTTTTTCGTCAACGATTCCAATCAACAAAAACCTCCTCCACTTTCGGAATATCTAACACATCTCAAAAAAATTGGACAACGACAAGGAAAATGGATGAGTACAGCTTTTTTTGCTGGCTTCGTCACAATGTTCGCAATGTTTGGCGTGCTTTTTTATTTCTCGGACTATCTGGAAAATCTCTTACACAAGGACGGGATCCTGAAAGGTTTGATCCTCGCGATTCCATTATTAGGACTTTGTTTGACCTCTTATCTTGTGGGCAGCTATGTCAAACAAAAAACAAACAAAATGAAATGGTTGATCGTTACTGGTTTAATGGTTTCCTGTCTCATGATGGCTTTTGTTCCATGGACAGAACGATTCCTTTATCTTTCTGCATTATTATTATTTATTGGTGTTGGATGCGGCTTTATTCTCCCCTGCCTCAATACCTTAATCACTTCCGCAGTTGGTTACCAGGAACGGGGAATGATCACCTCATTATATAGTAGTGTCCGTTTTTTAGGCGTCGCTCTAGGTCCTCCCTCATTCGGTGCTCTCAATGATCGACCCATCTTTCTTTTTCTAGGTGTATCTATTCTCTTGCTTCTCACCGCGTTCCTCGCCAGCTTATTGATCCGCCGACCACTACGGGTTCGTGGAAAAAAAGATCGATCACGCCTGTTCATGCGTCGAAAGAGATTTTCTCCAACCTAATAATAATCCCCCTGTCTCCTTCATAAAGTGTTGTGAGGAAGTTGGACAGGGGTGGACCATGTGAAATCGGAACTATTATTAGTCATCTTAGTGGTTGTGGGGCTGATCGGTCGATCACCCTTAATTGCAACCGCATCCAGTCTTTTGCTCATCATGAAATTGACCCATCTGGAACGATTTTTACCTTCTGTCGAAAGAAGAGGGCTTGAGTTTGGATTGCTTTTTTTAACCATCGCCGTCCTTGTACCCTTTGCAACAGGGAAGATCACATGGAAAGAAGTGATGCATGTTTTTACATCGCCACCCGGAATATTTGCATTACTGGGAGGAGCTCTCGCTACCTATTTAAACGGGAAAGGACTGGATCTTCTCAAATTTGATCCTCAGCTAACGGTTGGCATGGTCATCGGCTCCATTTTTGGAATTCTTTTTCTAAGAGGGATTCCTGTTGGACCCTTGATGGCGGCAGCGATTACATCCTTGTTTATGAAATTATTCCAGTACATATGGGAATAAGCCAAAGCAAAAAAGATTGGCTTTGGCTTATTCCTTCTCTTTAATCCTTCTCGTCATCTGCTGCCATACTGTTCCGCTTGCTTCTTCTCCCTTTTCAATCCGCTCAAGTGCCATCTTGGCTTGCATGCGAACCTCAAACTCGGGATCTTGGAGCGCTTGCTTCAGTGCCGGAATCGCTGTTTCATCGCCCACCTCAAATAAAAATCGAGCAGCCCGCCAACGCACGAGTTTGTTTGGATCCGATAAAGCCTTACACATTGCCGGGATTGCCTCCTCGTATCCCAAATCCGACAAGGTGTCTCCTGCCGTTCGACGGACAATCGCTGATCGATCTTGTAAGGCTTGAATCAATAAAGGCAGCACCTCTTTTTTTTCAATAAAGCCTAACGTGACCACAGCCAAACGACGAATCGACTGTTTTTGATCTTGTAAAGCTTGTGCAATATAGGGTAACTTATCAACACCTGGCTTCATTCTTTCCAATGCTTGATATCGTTTCTTCCAATCAGGATCGAGAAGTGCCTGCTCCAATTGGCGATCCGTCATCTCTTCCACAGGTGATTCCGTCTGTTGTGTAGCTATGGCATGCTCCACCAATTGATCCAAACGCGCCTGATCATAGGCTGCATCGATCTCCTCAGCGACCTCCGAACCGATCTGCTCCAACTCGCCGTAACGCGGACTCTGCTCCACCCATTCCCGCTCGAAAATCAGGTTGGATACACCCGCTTGTGCTTTCATCACAGCCTGCTTAAAACGTTCGGGTAAACCGACTCGGTACTCTTCTTCGCCTTTCACCAATTTGATCTGCATGGGAATTCCTTTTAATTTCTGAACAAATACGGCGACTTCCACAAAGTCCGCATTTATCTTTT
>JANWJM010000074.1 GCA_025449475.1 Thermoactinomycetaceae bacterium | reverse complement strand
ATTTACGATCCTACTGAAATTAGTATCTCCGAATCACCAGTGGAGATTCACATCACCCCCTTTTAAACAGATTGAAAGCGATTGCAAAACACTTTGCCAAAAGAGAAGCAAATCTCATGCCAAAAAATAAATTGTAAAAATCACCAATCAATGGTAAAAAAAGACCACTTCCAACGCTTGAACTGATGAATCTCGTATTTATATTTCATTTCTGCAATGCATCATGCAAATTTGAAATAAAAAAGGGAATGGGTTATGTTTATATAAAATGATTTTATACGAGAGGTGGCGTGAATGAATCTAACAACACGTAACCGCTTTCAAAATCATGTTGAGTCACTGACATCGATCATGGACGCAATTCCCATCCCAGTATGTCTCTTTGATCCAAGCGGAAAATTAGAAGCATCCAATCATCTGGGTGAACGGCTCTTCAAAAAAAATATGTCACAAGAGTTCTTTCGGAAGCATCTGAAACAGATTTATAAGCAATCAAAAATTCTCTTAAGCCATAATATCCGCATCCACGAAAAGGAGTTTTTCTTAACCGCAGCTCCTGTCTATAACGGAGAAAAAATCGCAGCGATTATTGCACTATTTGAGGATGCTCAAATTTACAAGACTTTTTTTGAGCGAAAACTGGAAACCTATAAAACGACCATTAGCGATTTACAAACAATCTTTGATAACTCTTATGATGTCCTTTACGTGACAGATGGGAAGGGCATGACGATTCGTGTCAGTTCTGCATGCGAGGTATTATGGGGGAAAAAACCCGAGGAATTAATTGGGCACTCCGTCTTTGAGCTAGAACGCGAAGGAATTTTTACTCCATCCGCAACTCGAATTGCTCTGGAACAGGGAAAAAAAATTGAAGTGATTCAGCAAACAAAAACGGGGCGTCGCCTGATGGTTGTGAGTACTCCCATTCGAAATGTCGATGGAAAAATCATCCGTGTAGTGAACGCTTCACGCGATATCACAGAAATTCAAGAATTGGAAGAGGAAATCAATCGCATGCGAATGATGATTGAGGGATATCAACGACAATTATCCGATGCACAGCAATCCCTGAAAAACAACAATCATCAACTCATTTATCGAAGCAAAGCAATGTCCGAGGTTATCTCCATGTTGTTTAAAATTGCTGTTGTTGACTCAACCGTTCTCATCACCGGGGAGTCAGGTGTTGGAAAAGAAGTCATTGCCAATGAAATTCATCAACTCAGCTTTCGAAATCAGCATCCTTTTATCAAAATCAATTGTGCAGCCATTCCGGAATCCCTGTTAGAAAGCGAACTATTTGGCTATGAACAAGGCGCTTTCACCGGAGCAAAAAAACATGGGAAAGCGGGGCTGTTTGAGTTAGCCAATGAGGGAACTCTCTTTCTCGATGAAATCGGGGATATGCCTCTCAGTCTGCAAGCTAAGCTTCTTCGCGTTTTGCAAGAGGGGGAGATTATGCGGATCGGTGGACAAAAGCCGATTAAAATCAATGTTCGAATCATTGCCGCGACCAATCAAGATTTGCCAACCAAAATCGCCAAAAAGGAATTCCGAGAGGATCTCTATTATCGCCTAAATGTCATCCCTATCGACATTCCGCCCTTGCGTAAACGCCGTGAAGATATTATCCCGCTCATCCAATATTTTCTAAAAATCTTTTCAGAAACCTTTCATGTGACGAAAAACTTCTCAAAGAGTGTGACCGACTTATTGGAAAAATACGATTGGCCCGGCAATGTGCGTGAATTAAAGAATGTGGTGGAGCGAATGGTTGTGACCTCCGACTCCAAAGAGATTGGAACCGATAATATCCCCAAATATATCCTTGAATCGATCGAAGCACCCAACCATCCATCCCGTCCAAAATCGGGCATTGAGATCCATGAAATCATGCCGCTGAAACAAGCTGTGGCTCAGGTAGAGAGCCAACTAATTAATATGGTTGCACAGGAAAGCACCAATCTCTATGAAATCGCACAACGACTCGGTGTGAATCAATCAACCATCTCCCGGAAAATGCAAAAATACGGTCTTTCCCAACGATCCAGTTAACCTTCAAATCGGGTCTTTGTTCCGCTTATTTGGCGAATCAAAGACCCTTTTGTTCAGTAAAACCTCAATTGGAATTATATCCAAATATTCGGCTCCCCCATTTTTTCTTGGTAATTTGCTCAAGTTGTATTACTTCCTCACGTAAGCAGGTAATGGGAAGAAGCCCTAATATACTAAATTGAAATCTTTTATTTCTATCTGCATGCTGATCCCACATCTTGTTTCCTATTTTTGGTATCCAAAATTAAATAGACACCATTAACGTTAGAAAACATCAAAAACAACGGAAAAGAACAAATGCTTCTAAATGGATCGAACCAAAACCCTAGAATGGATAAAAGTAAAGCGTGGGAACGTTCCGGAATGTTCTGATGAAATTCGAAGAATTAGAATTATAGAAAGATGTTTATGTAAGAATGGATATCGCTATCTTAACATAAATTCTTTTATCCAAGATTTAAAAAGGTGTACAAACGAAGGGAGAACATGAAATGAAATATGTTCAAACACTTGAAGGAATAAGTCCAGATATGCTGAAAGGTGGCTTTTTTGTAAATTGGCCAAATCCACCAACACCAGAAACACATTTTGAATTGTTGCAAAATAGCTATCGGGTTGTTTTAGCCTTAGACGAAGAATCCAAGAAAGTTGTAGGATTTATTAATGCCATTAGTGATGGTGTATTATCGGCTTATATTCCTTTACTGGAGGTTCTACCTAAATATCAAAACCAAGGAATTGGGAGTAAACTTGTTAAAATCATGTTAGATCAGTTAAAGCATCTATATATGATCGACTTGTTATGTGATGAAAATTTGCAAAGTTATTATGAAAAACTGGGAATGAATAAAGCTCAGGGTATGATGATTCGCAATTACAAAAATCAATCAGGAAATTTATCATCAATTAAAGAAAAAACAAACTAACTAGCACATCCGAAACGCTTGACTATCATAGGCTTTATTAGCCACTAACTCTCGTAGTCGAGAGTGTTGACGTCCTCGTTTAAATCAGTTAGCCAAGTTGAGCTATTACCAAAACAATTTTGAAAAAGCCATTGATTCATATAAAGATTTATGGACTTGATTAACCCCCTAGAAGGATCATTAAGTCATCCTTCTTTTACAAGAAAAAAAGCTGGTTTGCCAAAACGGTAAACCAGAGAAAAATCAAGAGGTTAGGCAGGTTTGCTCTTTTAGCAAACCTTAGAGTAATTTTGAGTTCTATATAATACAAATGAAGCTGTCGCTTAATGTCCTGATTTCTTCTTTTTCCTTAAATTTGATCATTCACTTTTTAACATCTCATACATATGACGACAGTAGCCACAGAATCCATCTCCTTCCTCTACTCCAAAAGCATCTCTGACCAAGGAATTGTTTCTGAACACCTACTACACTCTGACACGTAGTTGTCAAACTCTATCAAACCGACCTTATCACCGTATTAAGGCGATCAAGTTCGAATATATAAAATGAAGAGGTGATTAGGGGAGAAATCCCCTTTTTTTGTTGTGCAGAATAGCACATTTTATTTTGCATCAGATTAGTAGATAACCTCGATCTGGCGCTTTTTTATTGGAATATTTTTGTAAATAAAAATATTTCGTGTACTTGTCATAGTATACGTTATCGCATATAATATTCCAAGGAATACGTAGCAAATCTATTTAGGAAGGAGGATACACATGCCAATCGTAAAAACTAGGTCGAGAATTCGGGAAATACTCAAAGAACGCAAAATGACGCAAGAGGAACTAGCAAAAGGCGAATCCTTTAGGGACAAATTATTTTTGAGGTGGGTAATGATGAAAACACCTGAGCACGAGATCCAATCCTTTTTGTATGGATATAAGCCTGCCTATCTCCATGCTGCAGGTTTTAAGTTTCCGTACCAATCCAAGGATGAGGTTAAGCAATTAGATAAATATCCTTGCATTGAAGGGATTTTTTCCCCGAGTAGTTATGCGCAGGTGCTGTATTTTCAGAACCACCAGTTAAAGGAAAATTTTTTATTATCTGGTATCGATTACAGGAAAGATAGTCGAGAATTCCAACTATTATTAGGGGAAACATTGGGCTACCCACCAAAAGCAGTACGATATTTTGTTAACCATTATTGGAATGAGGTAGACACTGAAAGAAGCGATAAAATAGGTATGCATTACTGTGGGATCTCATTTGTAGCGTGTATTGATGATCTTGAGGAAAATAGTAAGTGGTTGTGGGATACATATAATTATTGCGGGGATATTGTGGTGACAAGAAAGACAGAAAACAAAAGGACAGAATGGTCAATACCGTTTCGGGCATTTGATTAGTTATTACCTACCACTTTATTACATACTGTACATCTCCATCCGCCATCATTGGTTGGTTCTAAACTATCTCCACTACGTCCGCAATGTGGACATTCGCTTGGCCGAGGCCGTAAATAAACATTCGGGCGACTCTTCATGCCGTATACCTCTAATATTTTAATTATTTCGAATGGTATTAACAATTATATATTAGCATATTCCAATCATTTTTTAAATATTTTTAAATAAATCTAGATATGCAACTGCGTCAACGTAGGGTTGCTGCGGAGTGGAATGACGAACAACTTTTATGCGTCCATTCACGAAATTTTTAATCTGTAGAATATCCCGCAAGTTCACTCAATCCTCTCCTATGATTCTTCCCAGAAAAGCACTTCAATTATAAAAATTGAATCATCTATTATACCCCATTATTTAAGAATCATTTAATGATTTGATAAGAAACCGTTTAAAAATTCTTGTTATGATTCCCCCAACACGAGTTGTAGGAGGGAATGGACATGAAAACAAAATCGATGAGAACCCGGATCGGGAGGAGAATTTACTTCATATTGGCAAGTTGTTTTACTCTCTGTATTTTGATCCAGATTTATTTAGCTGGAATGGCGGTCTTTCTCCATCCCACAAATTGGACAAAGCATACGATATTTGGTCATCTGTTTTTATCGATGTTTCCAATCTTGATGCTGGTCTTCGCAGTCATGGGTTCTTTTCCACGCTGGGCATACTGGCACATTTTCGGATTATTTGGATCCACATTTCTTATGTACTTCACAGCAAATATTTCATATATCTTTCCGTGGATCAGTCCCATGCATCCTGTTTTCGCTTTTCTATTTTTGATTTTGTCGGGATCATCCGCTCAAAAGACTTGGAAGCTCATTCATCGCGATCAGCAAGCGTACAAGAAGAACGGGGATTATCCAAAATGATAGAATCATAAAAGACCGCATATGCAAGGAGGGAATACATGAATTCCATTTCACCCAAAGAACGTTTAATGCAGGAGAAACAATGGCCAAAGAAATCAATATCTGCGGGGCGGCGTCATACCGTTGGACTAAAAGCAGATGGTACGGTGTTGGCTGTGGGAGATAATCGATATGGGCAATGTGATCTAAGCGGTTGGCGCAATATCGTAGCCGTTGCAGCAAGTAGTGTTCATATGGCCACAAACACAGGAAATGCTCATACAGTCGGTCTTCAATCAAATGGAACTGTCGTAGCTGTCGGTTGGAATCAACAGGGTCAATGCAATGTAAACAACTGGCGCGAGATTGTATCAATCGCCGCCGGTTGGCGTCGTACCCTCGGAGTCAAAGTGGATGGTACGGTGGTAGCGGTTGGTCGAAATCGTGAGGGCCAATGCGATGTAAGCCACTGGCAAGATATTGTGGCTGTATCGGCAGGGGATTGGCATACCATCGGGTTGACATCAAATGGCACTTTAGTCGCTACAGGGAATAATCGGTATCAGCAATGTCAGGTCCGTGACTGGCAACAGATCATCGCGATCGCAACCGGGTATCTGCATACGGTTGGATTAAAAAAGAATGGTACCGTATTGGCTGTGGGAAATGATCGATATGGACAATGCGATGTCAGCGATTGGTCTGATATTGTCGCCATCGCAGCGGGAAGCAATCATACCGTTGGACTTCGATCAAATGGTACGGTGGTAGCAGTTGGTTGGAATCAATATGGTCAATGTAACGTCAGTCATTGGCGCAATATCGTAGCCATTGCTGCAGGTTGTGCTCATACGGTCGGACTGAAAAAAGATGGTACTGTATTGGCTGTGGGAAACAATGAATATGGTCAGTGCAAGGTGAGCAACTGGAGCAATCTCCAACTGCCCGACGAATCGATCCATAATCAATGATGAATCGCTAATTTTCAAGGAGAGATGGGTGGTCGTTTTAATCACTAACGCTTACCTTCGCAAGCATAAACAGAGATAAGACCAAATGCAAATTCTCTCTTTGATGAGAGAATTTGCGTTTTTTATTTTCCAAATGACCTCTTGGGAAAACTAACATGAGCCATGAAGAAGAGCGCTGAAGTCGAACTTCATTCATGCATTCCTTCCACTGAAAGGTGAGGATGATGTCGATTAAAAAACGATTAATTTTATCAAACCTTGGTATGATTGTCCTTCCAGGGCTGTCGATCCTATTGGCCGATGCCATTTTAGGTTATCTACTGTTTGTTGTGTTAAAAGGAAGTCCGGAAGGAGACACGCTAAAGCTGTTCATTCGTTCTCGAATGATTGCAGCCATACTGATTTTAATGTTTACAAATGGTTGCCTAACCTATTATGTTTCAAAAAGCATTATCCGACCAATTGAAAAGCTATCTGTTGCAGCGAAAAAAATCAGTGAAGGGGACTTCGAATATCAAGTAGTATCCAATCAAAAAGACGAATTGGGCGAACTTGTACGTACATTTGAATCAATGCGCCTGAAACTGAAAAATGCCCAATTGGCTCAGTCCCAATATGAAAAAAACCGGCAAGAACTTATTGCAGGCATTTCCCATGATTTAAAAACCCCTCTGACCACCCTCAAAGGGTATCTCAAAGGGATTCAGGACGGCGTCGCCCAAACTCCTGAAAAAATGGATCGATATTTCAGTATCATCCAAAAAACCGTTGAAAACATGGACGGACTCATCGATGAATTGTTTCTTTATTCCAAGTTAGATTTACAGCAGATTCCTTTTCACTTTGAAAAAGTTGATTTATACCCTTTTTTTTCCGACTTGATGGAGGAGCTTTCCTTTCATTTTGAAAAGAAAAACGGTACAGCTACTCTGATCGCGGATCCAAATAAATCCTTTGTCGTAGAAGCGGATCGCGAAAAACTCAAACGAGTGGTTTCAAATATTCTTCAAAATAGCTTAACATACATGGATAAAGAAGAGAAAAAAATCGAGATCCGCCTAATCGCTCGCTCTGATTCGGTGATTGTGGAAATAAGTGATAACGGAAGAGGGATTCGAAAAAAAGATCTCCCCTTTATTTTCGATCGCTTTTATCGACCAGACCCTTCCAGAAGCCGCTCCACTGGTGGAAGCGGACTGGGGTTGTCCATCGCCAAAAAAATAATTGAAGCACATCACGGATCCATCTGGGCTCACAGCGAATGGGGCCAGGGAACCACTATCTCTTTTCAACTACACAAGGTGATTCCATGAAAAAAATTTTAATTATTGAAGATGAATTAGACATTGCTGAATTGGAACGCGACTATTTAGAAGTCAATGGATTTGACGTCGATATCGCCACTTCTGGCAAAGAAGGATGGCGGCTTGCCATGACAAACCCTTATCATCTGATTCTTTTAGACCTTATGCTCCCAGAGATGGATGGATTTGATTTATGTCAAAAGTTGCGGCAAAGCCTAAATATCCCCATTCTGATGGTAACAGCCAAAGAAGACGATATTGATAAGATTCGAGGATTCGATCGTGGAGCAGATGATTATATTGTAAAACCTTTTAATCCCAATGAGTTGGTAGCAAGAGTAAAAGCACATCTTTCAAGATATGAACGGTTAATCAACCATGCGCCACCACCCAATGACATCCAAGTCCGGGGACTTTTGATTCAACGTGACTCAAGAAGAGTCTTCGTCAACAATCAGGAGAAAATACTTACAGCCAAAGAGTTTGATCTACTCACCTATTTAGCGACCAACCCAAATATTGTGTTTTCCAAAGAACATTTAATGGAACGGATATGGGGATTTGATTCACTGAGCGATGCAAGCACCGTCACCGTCCACATTCGAAAAATTAGAGAGAAAATTGAAGAGGATCCCTCTCATCCCCAATATATTGAAACCATTTGGGGAGTCGGCTATCGATTTAGAAAATGAGAGGTTCCACTGATCCTGTAATTGAACATCCGATTTTTTTTATCCAACAAAGTCAAGGAACGACCATGTTATTTTGCTATGATGGAGACGCGAAAGGAGGGATTGTTTGCTAAAAGAGTTAAATCAAGTGATCGACTATATTGAAGATCACTTGACAGAGAAATGTTCCCTTGAGGAGATTTCTGCCTACGCCGGAGTCCCAGACCACCACTTTCGAAAAATCTTCTTTTATCTTTCAGGAATGACACTCAACGAATATATTAAAAATAGAAAACTATCGGAAGCAAACAAAGATTTGTTGCATGGAGAAAAGGTAACAGATGTCGCGTTTAAATATGGTTACCAAACCGTCGAAGGGTTTTCCAGAGCATTTAAAAAGTGGAGTGGGGTGTTACCTTCCGACGTTCCCAAAAAAGGGATTCACAAATCATTTCCCAAACTGTCATTCATCATCACTGTAAAAGGAGGAACATCGATGGAGTTTCGACTCGAAGAAAAACCTGCGTTTCATTTAGTCGGTGTTAGTAAACGTGTTCCCATGCAGTTTGAAGGAATTAACCAGGAGATTGTAGAGCTTGCAGAAAGCATCACCGAGGAACAGAAAAAAGAGATGCATGCTCTACAAAACATTGAGCCCTTTGAAATTGTGAACGCTTCTTACGATGCTGATGCTCACTTCCTAAAAGAAGAGGGATATTTAACCCACTTAATTGGAGTATTGACCACCAAAAATGAAGTGAGTGATCAACTTGAAAAAATCCCTGTGGAGGCCTGTACTTGGGCAATATTCCCCAATAAAGGACCTTTCCCATCCACCTTGCAACAGACAATGGCCAAAATCTATGCAGAATGGCTTCCTTCTTCCGACTATGAAGTGATCCATCTCCCTTCTTTTTCGTTTACCAAATTGGATCCGCATCAAAAAGACGAGGCTTATAGCGAAATTTGGATTCCCGTACGGAAAAGGGATTAAATGATCAACAGCTCATGTTCATCAGACCATATCTACACTTTTCCAACGAATAAGCATCAAAAAAAGACCTTTCTGTTAAAGGTCTTTTTTTTGATCCAAGTAAAATCGTTGATCTGAATCATTCTACTTCTTTTAAAACTTTCTCAATGGAAGCAAGACGCTCTTTCACTTCTGCGATTTCCTGTACCAGTTTCTCATTTAAACTGGCTGTCTTTTTTTGCGCTTCGAGCGCTTCTGCAGCTTGTTTTTGATACAATTCCTCCTTCACTGTTTTAATTTTTGTCTGCCAAACCTTGGTGAGCGAAACAATAATAATCACTACAAGTCCAAATAACAAGATAACAAACGCCATTCCTGCTAATCCATAAATGACCTCTTCTTTCATCACTTTTTCCCTTCTTTCTTTTGAATGGTTAAAGTCTTTACCGCTTCACGAATCCGATCTGGGGTAATATGGAAATCGAAAGGAATCAAGGTATAGTATTTCAATGCTTTTCCATCATCCGACACTTCCATTTCGGTTTTTACAATCTTCGCCTTTTCCAATTTTTTTAGATGCATATAAAGCAAAGGTCGGCTTAATTCCGCTGCTCTCGCTAGTTGGCTAACATATTTCCGCCCGCTAGTTAGAATGGATATAATTCTCAGTCGATGAGGATTGGACAGTGCTTCAAATAATGCAAGGAGTTCATTTCCATTGATTGGTTCACTCATCTCTCTTCAGCCTTAACATTCACATTTTTAATGACGTTCACCATAAAGACCACAACACCCATGATCATTAAAAGCCCACCTAATCCGCTCACTGGTTCGCCGATGTCCGATTGACCGAGTCCAAAACAGATCATGGCAAAGAATAGCAACGGGACCCCAGCCATCATCAGCCAAAAATGATAGTCCGCCAATCGATGGTTTCCAGCTACCGGAAAGATCTGATAAATGACCCCTGAAACCGCGAGCGAAACCCAGCCGAGTAAATTGACATGTGCATGGGCAGATGTGAATTGAAATGAATCGGTAACCCCCATATAAAATCCCAAACTAACCCCTATGAAAAAATAGATCACAGAGACTTTAATAAAGGGCACGCCCATTTTGATCCGCTCCTTTCTAAAATAATGTTTTCATATGTAATAAAAATATTACATATGAAAACATTTGTCAACGTGAATGAAGCATCGACAAGCCTTTAAGCGAATGATGAAAGAATCATGAAAAAAGCCGCGGAAACATGCTTACAATCTCCCTTCAGATGATTCGTTCAATTGCCCCCCTTCCCAATCTTATGCTATAGTAAAAATGTCTAAAATAAATGATATTCGGTCGATCCACTAGGGGAATCTTCGGATTGAGACGAGGCAACTCGAACCCTTTGAACCTGTAAGTTGATACTTGCGTAGGGAAGTGGAGCAAATGGAAACATCAAACCCATGCTCTCTACGAGTATGGGTTTTTTTGGGAGGAAAAATGAAAATGACACACAAATTGCGTCTACCCGATTTGCTTGTCACCTTTATTAGTGCGCTGGTATTTGGTATTTTGTATCATTTTTGGAATCCTTTTTATGACCTCTTAAAACCATTGGGACTCCATATCGAACAGCTAAGCTACGGATTTTGGTTCATGGCTGCGACCGTCGCATTCTTAATCATACGCAAACCCGGTGTCGCGTTACTCGCCGAATTGGCCGCTGCAAGCGGAGAGATCTTTCTCGGAGTTGGTGGAGGAGCCGAAGTGTTGTTATACGGATTTTTACAAGGATTGTTCGCTGAATTCATCTTATGGCTATTTCGTTATCGACCCAGCATCCTAGCCGTCTCCCTCGCCGGTTTCGCCTCTGGAGTCGCTTCTCTCTCCATTGATTGGGTCAAAGGATATTTGGAATTAGCGGGTTGGAACTTAAGTCTCTATCTCTTCTTTCGCCTGATAAGCTCCGTGATTTTCACCGGTTGGATTGCCTATGGGCTTGTAAAAATGCTTGAAAAAACCGGAACGCTCTCCATGTATCGTACCACCGATCCTGATGAGGTGAACAACATTTGATCACAGAACATCGCTATTACTTACATGATCTTCATTTGCGTTATCCACAACATCCCACCAAAACATTCTCTTCTCTCTCTCTTGACATTCAACCGGGAGAGAGAGTACTTTTCATCGGTGCTTCCGGCTGTGGAAAGTCAACATTATTACAAGTGTTGGCGGGCATTATTCCAGATCTGATCCCAGTGCCGATTAAGATTGGCTCCCAATCCCTCCCTAAAAAAATCGGTTTTGTCTTCCAAGACCCTGATACGCAATTTTGCATGCCAAGGGTCGATGAAGAGATCGCCTTCAGCTTGGAAAACCAATCGATTCCCACAGAGCAAATGGATCATCGGATCCGAGAATTGTTACAACAGGTGGGGCTACCGTTGTCCTGTCTTCGGCAACCCAT
>JANWJM010000073.1 GCA_025449475.1 Thermoactinomycetaceae bacterium | reverse complement strand
CACCGCTTGCTTGGTTAATGGCCCAAATATCCCATCTGCCGGAATTTGCAATCGCTTTTGTAGCTTCACTACATCATCACTACGCATCATGGGCGAAGTTAGCTTTAGATTGCGAGTAAATGGAACCTTTGAAACGTCTTTATCGCTACTGCCGATCTGGGCAAGGAAGCTACTCCAGCTTTTGAGTAGATTTCGTGGACATTGTTTTCCTGACCAGTATTGATGCGGAACTACACGTGATAGTGGAATGGCATGTTTCTTCATGAGATATTGAATCAGCTCAACGGCATTTGCTTTTGCTTTGGTAAAATTTCCGTCCCGATTCACACAAATCTCGACCCCAATGCTCTTGCGATTGCCCGTTCCGCTCGACCCGTCCCCCGCATGCCAAGCAATCTCAGTCGATATCGGAAAGGATCACACCGGAAAGAGAAAACAGAAATTCAAAGGAGGCTTTAAAACAAAAAAGGAAGCAGAAAAAGCATGTGCTGAACTGATTACACAGATTGAGAATGAACAATATATTGAACCTTCCAAAATACGATTGAAGGATTTTATTTTGGAATTTATGGAAGAACACGAAAAACAAACAATTCGCCCCACAACTTACAGAACACAGATCAATATCATTCGAAAACATATCATCCCAAATCTTGGACATTATGAGCTACAAAAATTGACATCAATGATTATCCAAAAATTTTACAATCAAAAAGCGAAAGAAGGTTATTCTGGTAGCTACATAAAACACATGCATGCCATTTTATGTAAAACACTTCGAACAGCACACGAGTGGGAAGTGGTAAACAAAAATGTAACCACTCTTGTTCGGTCTCCAAGAATTGAAAGAAAAGAAGTACAAACTTGGACTATTGATGAAGCTAAACGTTTCTTATCAGTTGTTCAAAATAGGCGTTTATACATTGCATATGTTTTAGCAATTTTCACGGGAATGAGAAAAGGAGAGATACTTGGTCTCCAATGGAAAGACATTGATCTTGAAACAAAGCGAATTAGCGTTCGTCGTACTCTTATCAAAGATGACAATGGCAAATTAACTTTTGATGATACAAAAACATTTGGTTCCAAGAGACTCATCTCTCTTTCAGACTTCGTTGTATCCAGTCTAAAAAAACGAAAAGCTCAGCTAAACGAAATGAAATCGCGCCTTGGCAAAGGATTTCAGGATTTTGACTTAGTCGTATGTAACAATGTAGGTACACCTCTTGATCTAGGCGATCTTAACAGAGATTTAAATTATGTCATTGAAAAATACGATTTCCCAAAAATAAAATTCCATGCGCTTCGTCACACCCATGCTACTCTGCTGTTGCTTCTTGGTGAAAATCCAAAAGTGGTTGCGGAAAGATTGGGGCATTCGAGTATTTCCATTACGATGGATACCTATAGCCATGTTACGCCAACTATGCAACAACAGGCAGCCGACAAATTAGATCAAGCTATTAACTTGGTCAATACAAAACAATCGCTTTAGCAGACTAAAGGTTAGCAAAATGTTAGCATCCTCCAGCCTTGATGAAACACAGAAGCCACAACCCCTTTCATATCAAGGGATTGCGGCATCTAAAAATCGACTTCCAATCATACCTCCATGATAATCGGTAAGATCATCGGTCGACGTCGCGTTTTTTCATAGAGAAATTTACTAAGTGCGTCTCGCACACTCGTTTTGAGTGATGCCCATTCACTGACTTGTTCTTGCAGGCATCGTTCCATCGTGTGATAAACAATTTTATTAGCTTCGTCTAAAAGTTTTTCGGATTCACGAACATAGACGAATCCTCGTGAAATGATATCGGGCCCTGATAAAATGGTCCCATTTGCTTTACTTAGGGTGACAACAACAACTAAAATTCCGTCTTGTGAAAGTAGTTTGCGGTCTCTTAAAACAATATTCCCTACGTCTCCAATACCTAGTCCATCAATCAATACTTTACCGGTGTAGACCTTGGGACCAAAGCTAGCTTTTCCATCTGAAAACTCAACTATGTCCCCATTCTCACAAATAAAAATATGCTCTGGGTCTACACCCACTGACTCGGCAAGTTTGGCATGGGCGAGTAACATACGATATTCGCCATGAATCGGAATAAAATATTTTGGTTTCATCAGATTTAACATTAACTTCAGGTCTTCTTGAGCCCCATGACCTGATACATGGACATGAGAGGTTGTGCTATAGATCACGTTTGCACCAATACGAAAGAGCTGATCAACGGTACGTCCGATTAAACGTTCATTGCCTGGAATGGGGGTTGCAGCAATAATCACAGTATCGCCTGGAAGGATTTCCACTTTTCGATGGGCTGCATTCGCCATACGTGTTAATGCGGACATTGCTTCGCCTTGACTTCCTGTCGAGATCACAGCCACTTGATCCAATGGCAATCGATTAATCTCATCCAAGTCAATAATCAGATCGGATGGGATTTTTAAATAACCCAAATCTGAAGCAATATTCACGACATTCACCATACTGCGACCTACCACAGCTAATTTCCGTCCATACATATGGCATGCATCAACTACTTGCTGAATGCGATGAATATTGGAGGCAAAGGTGGCCACAATAATGCGTTGTCGAGCCTTACGAAAAATCTCATTGATCTCTTCTCCGACTTGCCGTTCGGAACCCGTAAAACCGGGTCGTTCAGCATTGGTACTATCGGATAGAAGGCATAAAACTCCTTTTTTTCCAATTTCCGCCATTTTATGCATATCCGCAAAGTTTCCATTCACAGGCGACATATCAAATTTAAAATCGCCTGTATGGACAACAATTCCTTCGGGTGTCTCCAGGCACACTCCAACTGAGTCTGGAATGCTGTGATTGGTATGAAAAAAGCTCGCTTTAAAAACCCCGAGTCTCACTTCAGAATGTTTATCGACGACAATCCGTTTCGTATTCTGTAACAAATGAGCTTCACGTAGTTTATGTTCCACTAAACCCATGGTTAACTTGGTTGCATAGATGGGAACATTAATTTTACGCAATATATAAGGTAGTCCTCCAATATGATCCTCATGTCCGTGCGTTAAAAGAATTCCACGTACTTTCTCTTGATGTTCCACAAGATAGCTGATATCCGGAATCACGATATCGATCCCCAACATATCTTCTTCTGGAAACATCAATCCTGAATCGATCACAACAATATCATGACCATATTGAACAACATACATATTTTTTCCGATTTCATCCAAACCCCCGAGAGCAAAGATACTTAACTTCTCCCGTTGGTTTTTTGTCAAACAAGCAACCTCCTATATTGAATTGTCAATCACCCTAAACCGCACATATTTCACTTGCGTCTATTATATACGATTGTAAAATCAGTATGCAATAAAAAAAACAACCCATAAAAAAACTCAGCACCTTTGGCTGAGTTTTTGAGTTACATCTCGATTTTCTTAAGCCATTGATCCACAGAAACTTTTTCTTCCTCACTCAATTCAGCAAGTGGAGGTCTTACATACGAATGACAGAAGTTGAATTGCGATAGCGCGTATTTGAGAGGAACAGGATTGCTCGTTATAAACAGTCCTTTAAAAATAGGGTAGAGCTGTTGATTGATTTGAATTGCTTCGCGTACATTCCCACCTTGAAACGCTTCGATCAATCTCTTGATCTGATCTCCCACTAGATGGCTTGCTACGCTTACAACACCGCCACCTCCCACCGACAGGGTTGGAAGCAACATTGAATCATCACCGCTATAAACAACTATGCTTTCATCTACCGCAGCAACCAATTGCGTAATCTGATCAATATCGCCACTCGACTCCTTAATAGCGACAACATTGTCCAGCTGACTTAACCGAGCCATTGTATCAACGGACATATTGACTCCTGTTCGCCCGGGGATGTTGTAGAGCATGATGGGTAAGGATGTCTCTTTGGCAATCGCCGCAAAATGTTGATAGAGCCCTACTTGGGATGGCTTATTGTAATATGGAACAACAAGTAAACACCCATCCACCCCGCATTGTTCCGCCTCTTTGGTCAGCGCAATGGTTTGGAGGGTATCGTTATTTCCCGTCCCTGCAATCACTTTGGCACGACCTTTGGCCCGATCGACGACAAAGCGATAAAGTTGAATCTTTTCCTCATGAGAGAGAGTGGGAGATTCTCCAGTAGTTCCCACTACGACAATCGAGTCAGTACCTGTAGCAATCAAACGTTCAACGATTTTTTCGATACTGCCCCAGTCGATCTGATTCTCCTCAGTAAAAGGAGTAATCATCGCGGTAATTAATTGTCCAAACATAGAGTACTCTCCTTCATTTATATCATTACGCAGCTTATTGATGTAAACCAAATTTCCGGTGTAGCGCCCGTACCGAACGAGCCATATCCTCACCACGCACCAAAACCCAAATGGTAGTATGGGAATCAGCTGATTGATAGATTTGAATATCTTCCTCTGTCAGGGCTTCTACAATCTTTGCCATTACCCCAGGTACACCCGCGATTCCTGCTCCGATCACAGAAACTTTCGCACAATGCCGACAGAGTTTTGGTTCCATTTCCATATCGCGCAAAATTCGCTCTGCTTGATCGGCTAAATCGTCATAAACAGTATAAGCGATTTCACTTGGATTCACATTGATAAAATCGACACTGATTCCATTTTCCGCCATCGACTTGAACACTTTCAATTGTATATCCATTTGTTCTCGTCGTGTTGGGACCTTAATCTGAGTTAGATTGGCCATCTGTGTAACACCTGTGATGATCCGATGCTGCCAATCAGCTGTGAATCGTCCCTTATCGTCTCGGCTGACCACAAATGTTCCCGGCTGATCCGAAACTACGGAACGAACACAGATCGGTAAATTGGACTGCATCGCAATCTCCACGGCATGAGGATGGATCACTTTTGCCCCTTGAAAAGCAAAATTACACATTTCGGTGTAAGTGACCTCTTCCAACGGGGTTGCATCATGAACAATGGTTGGATCCGCTGTCATAATTCCATTCACATCGGTATAAATATCGACTCTTTCCGCAGATAAAGCG
The DNA here is from genome assembly GCA_025449475.1 of Thermoactinomycetaceae bacterium. Classification (GTDB taxonomy): domain Bacteria; phylum Bacillota; class Bacilli; order Thermoactinomycetales; family Thermoactinomycetaceae; genus JANWJM01. Next base: position 1,814 of record JANWJM010000073.1, on the reverse strand, counting down.
ACCCCCAATGCAGTGGCAGTCGTATCACTCCCACCTCTTCCCAGTGTGGTCATTTCCCCGTCTCGGGATTGCCCTTGAAAACCTGTTACAATCACCACTTTTTCCAATTCTAACTCTTCTAAAATACGCTTTGGATTCAAAGTTTGGATTTGAGCATTTGTAAATTGACGATTTGTGATAATGCCCGCTTGTCCACCTGTCAAGATACAATTACGGATCTCATGTTGATTCAGTAAACTGGATAGATGTGCAGCAGAAATAATCTCTCCACAACTGACAAGCAAATCCTGCTCGCGCGCTTCAAGTCCCGCACCCTCCATGTTCACTAAATCCAGAAACGTATCGGTTGCATATGGATCTCCCCGCCTCCCCATCGCTGAGATCACCACAACCAAACGATACCCTTTGTTCCGTTCACGTCGAATATGATGCAAAACAAGGTTCCGCATCTCTTTGGTAGCGACAGAGGTTCCTCCAAACTTTTGCACCAATATATTCATCCAAGATCCCCTCTTTTAATCACTCACTTTCAATGAGGGCTTCCGCAATTTGAATCGAATTGGTTGCTGCACCTTTTAGTAAATTATCTGAAACTACCCATAAATTTAAACCCCTGGGATGATGAAGGTCCGGACGAATCCGACCAATAAATACCTCTGAATGATCTGCTGCTTGGAGTGGCATCGGATAAAGTTGTTCCTCAATTGCATCCTGTACAACAATTCCCTCTTGTTGAGCGAGTAGTGTTTTCACCTCGTCAAGGCGATACTCCTCTTTTAATTCAACATAGATCGATTCACTATGCCCACGCATCACTGGAACACGCACACACGTTGCTGTGATGCCCAGCTGATCGTCGTTAAAGATCTTTTTGGTTTCGCGAACCATTTTCATTTCTTCCAGTGTATACCCATCTTGATCGGCTACATCGACTTGTGGAATCACATTAAACGCCATTTGGTAATGGCGATCAAGACTACCGACTGGAAGGACCTCTTTGGGCACTTCTTTGCCCTGCAAGACGGCTTCTGTTTGCCGTTTTAATTCATCTTGCGCACGCCATCCAGCCCCCGAAACCGCCTGGTATGTGGATACGATGACTCGTTCAATCCCATAGCGATGGTACAATGGCTTCAATGCGAGAACCATCTGGATCGTGGAGCAGTTCGGATTGGAAATGATCCCCTGATGCGTAGCAATCGCTTCTTTGTTCACTTCCGGAACAACCAAAGGGACTCCCTCCGACATCCGAAACGCATTGGTATTATCAATGACGACAGCTCCCCTTTCGACTGCTTCCTTCGCTAAACGCTTGCTCACACTTCCACCTGCACTAAAGAGGGCAATATCAACACCTGTAAACGCATCGGGTGTTGCTTCTTGAATCGTAACTTCCTTGCCCTGAAATTGAATCGTTTTTCCTGCTGAACGGGCGGAAGAGAGAGGTCTTAACTCTTCAATCGGAAACTGTCGTGCCTCTAACAATTTGAGCATCTGTTGACCAACAGCTCCCGTTGCTCCTACTACTGCAACTACATATTTTTTATTTGCCATGTTTGTTCCCCTTTCCCAAGAACCGATATGAAGGAGGTCCCCTGAGGGGGGACGAATCAGTTCAAAAAGAAAATCTAAATCCTATTATGATGTCAAAGTACGATATTTTTCAACTAGTAATGGTTGAAATTGTTGTCCATTGATTGCAGACAGACAGGTCTCAGGAATCAATTCCATTCGAGCAACCATTGATTTCGGCTTTTTTTGAGGATTATCCTGACCAAATGGTACAAAGTAGATATCTTTCGCTGCTAACAATT
>JANWJM010000072.1 GCA_025449475.1 Thermoactinomycetaceae bacterium | reverse complement strand
CCCCAAACCGTCTGAACAAAATTGCTCAATGTTATCTGATGGTGATGAGTCCACTTTACGATCTGTTCCGTCTCCATGCTCGAAAAAGAGAAGGACAAGGTGTGGTGTTCTTCGTTGCTTTCTTTCCAACTCGTTCTCCCTAGACTCGCATGGTCTTCCAACCCGTCTAGATATTGACGCCAATAATTCAGCGCTTTCTTTTGATCTTGTTTTTTCATCCATTCGATATACCGACGATAGGAAGGGGCTGGACGGACAGGTTCAAGTTGTTGATCCAACGACTGTTGATAGAAGTCCAACCAATCATTGAGCAGAATCCCCAGACACCATCCGTCCATCAAAATATGATGAAAACTCCAAACCATCACATAGTGTTCGGCTTTCAATCGAAACAGGAAAAAACGAATTAAAGGTCCACGAGTAAGATCAAATCCCTGTTCCCGATCATCTTTTAGCACTGTTTGCAGCTGTTGGGATGATTCGCTCTCTGTCAAGTGGGAACAATCAATAGAACGAAAAGATAACTCAGTCTCTTTCAAAATAATTTGAATCGGCTCTTTAAAGTCTTGATAGGAGAATACGGTTCGTAAACTTTCATACTTCTGAATTAATTTTTTCAACGCCGTCTTGACAGAGGGAAGACTCAAAGATCCTCTGATCGAAAATGAGATTTGCTGAAAATAGGCTGGATTCTTCGGTTGATCCAAAGCATGGAATAAAATGCCCTTTTGTAAGGGAGAACATTCACATAAATCCTTAATATTGTCTTTGGTTAGCATTTGCACAACACCATCCACAAAAATATCAATCCAAGCTTTCCAAAAATTGATCCAACTCTTCCAAACTCACATCACTGGCACTCAGATCACTAGGTGTCAAGGTGCTTTCTTTTTTGTTCACACAATGATCGAGGATTTGTAGCAAAAAATGGTGATAACCTTCAATAAATTGCTGCATCTTCATGCGTTCGCAAGCATTTTGTTGGAATAAGAACTGAAATCGCAGTTGATCATCCAATACCGCCGCATAAATCTCTAACGGATGAACCCGCGAATTGGGAGAAAAGGGTTCTCCTAATAAATTGGAAACCGAACCCATCCCAGCAAACTGAACATCTTCTGAAAACTGCCCCAAGTAATTAAAACGGATCTCTGGATGTAATGAAAAACGAAGTCCCTCTCGTTTTTGGGGGGCGGTTAGATAGCGCAAAATGCCGTAGCCGATCCCTTTATTGGGAATCGATCGGAGTGTTTCTTTGACAGATTTGATCATAAATGGTAATGATGTAGGCGACAAATCAAAAAGCACAGGATATACCGATGTAAACCAACCAATGGTTCGTGAGAGATCCACATCATCAAAAATCGGTTCCCGACCATGCCCTTCCAAAAAAATTGCCATTCGATCCACATGTGCCCATTCTTTCACCGCAATACACAGTGCGGCTAACAACAAATCATTCATCTCTGTCCGATAGGCTCGATGTGCATTTTTCAATAATAACTGTGTTTGTTCTTGGGTCAAGCAACATTCAATGGAATCGGTATCCTTTAATTTTCCATGGTCCTTCATATGAAAGAGCGGCTGGACATTTGTCTGCTCGATATTTTTCCAATAAGAAACTTCATCCAGCAATTTCGGTGAATTCGCATAATCAAGAAGTTTTTTTGACCATAATTGGTAAGAAGTTGTTTTTGGTGGCAATGAAATCTTTTCTCCTAGCAGCCACCCCTGATACAAGCGAAAGAAGTCATCCAACAAAATCCGCCAAGATACGCCATCAATAAGTAAATGATGAATAACGATAAACAATTGATGGGTTTCTCCGGTTTCAAAAATAGCTAAGCGAACAAGCGGTCCTTGATCAAGATGGAAACTGCGTTGCAAGCGATTGGTTTCGATTTGGATCTTTTTTTCCACATTGTTTTCGCCCACAAAATGAAACATGTCAAGGGTAAAATAGGTTCCTGTGATTCCTCCGATAATCTGTTTTATTGTACCGTTCTTTTTTGGATACCGCATACGCAATACATCGTGATGCAAAACCAATTGATGAAAGGCTTGCTCCACTGCTCGACGATTCCAGGGCTTTTGATTTGGAATCATCACGGCTTGATTCCAATGATGCTGATCCGAAAATTTTTGCTTAAAAAAATAAGTTTGAATGGGAGTAAGAGGAACCTCACCTGTAAGATGCTTGGGTTCTACTGGGGTACTCTGGTTTTCTACATATGCTGACAGCTCCGCAATGGTCGGATACCGGAACAAATGATGAACAGCTATTTTTTTCTGATGCTGTTGTAATCGAGCAGCAACTTGAATCGCTTTAATGGAATCACCGCCCAAAGAAAAAAAGTTATCATCAATACCGATTTTTGGATGTTGTAAAACTTCTCCCCATATCTCTGCCAATAATTGTTGTATGGGATCGGCGGGTGGTTTATAACTCGTGTCACTCGCAATATCTCTCGTGGGTTTCGGCAAGGCCTTTCGATCAATTTTCCCATTGGCTGTGAGTGGGAAAGCATCCAGCTGGATCAGGTAGGTCGGGATCATATAATCCGGTAATTCTTGCTGCAGATACATCCTACATTCGTTTTCCAAATGTTCGCGATCTCCAATGATATATGCACATAGGATGCCTTCGGATGAATCATCCTCCTTTTGCATCAGTACAATCGCCTCTCTCACATTTGGATGCTTGATTAAAATCGACTCAATTTCACCTAGCTCGATCCGATATCCTCGAATCTGTACTTGATCATCGATACGACCCAAAAATTCGATATTCCCATCGGGAAGCCAACGTGCAAGATCCCCTGTCCGATACATTCTTTCTTTTTTATCAAAGGGATTCGGTAAAAACTTTTCTTTCGTCAGTTGTGGGCGGTGCAGATATCCACGCGCCAATCCCGAACCACTGATGCATAATTCACCAGGTACCCCGATTGGCTGCAACTGAGATTCTTGATTTAGAATATAAACTTGATGATTTTGAATCGGACGCCCAATGGGAATCACTTCATGATGATAAGCATCGACAGTATAGCAAGTTGTCACAACTGTATTTTCGGTCGGACCATAATTGTTCACGATCGTATAGGTTTGAGGACGAACACGTTTTAGCGTGGCCCCTCCAACCAATAACAATCGAAGCGACGAGTTCTTTAACTCCATAAAGGATTCTGCAATAGCTGTCGGTAAAAAGCTTACTGTGATTTTATTTTTTTCGAAAAATTGGTTTAAAGCCACAAGATCATGTCGTATCTTCGGATCCACCAGATAGATGGTCGAACCCTTGGTCAAATAGGGAAAGATTTCCCATATCGATGCATCAAATCCCACTCCCGCATATTTTGTACAGCGATCCTGAGCGGTAATTTGATAATATCGATGATGCCATACAACCAAATTGAGTAACGATCCGTGTTCAATCATCACTCCTTTCGGCTTTCCAGTTGATCCAGACGTATAAATAACGTAAGCAAGCTGAGAAGCCAAAATTTCTCCCTCGAAATCATCCGCTGATTCCTGTCTCCATAAATTCCTATCCAAGCCAAGCACTTCACCTGAATATTGTTCAGGAAGTTTCACTCCCTTTTGAACAAGGACAACTGATGCGTGACTATCTTCCAGCATGTATTGAATGCGATTGGATGGATAAGTTGGATCAATGGGTAAAAAAACCCCGCCTGTTTTAAGAATCGCCATCATGCTTATCAAAAACTCGATCGAAGACTCTGCTACGACGCTGACAATCTTTTCCGAACTAATCCCTTTTCGTCGAAGAAGATGAGCCAATTGATTGGATTCGTAATCCAACTCTTGATACGAAATAGATGCGTCTCCATCAACAATAGCAACCTGGTTCGGGTTTCTCTGCACTTGTTCGGCGAATAGTTCCAATACACTTTGATGATTTAACTCAACTCTCGTTCTCTGATTAAACACTGTTAAAATCTGTTCTTTTTCTTCTTGAGTCACCAACTCAAACTCCGCAATTCGCTTATGAGGTTGAGCGAGAACTTGTTTTAGCAAATGAATATATTGATGGATCATGCGCTGGATCGTTTGTTCACGAAATAAGTCGGTATTAAACGCAATTGACAATTCAAGGGTATCATTCTCTACGAATTCCCATGTCAGATCAAACATGGAATGAGATTCTTCATAAGAAAACTTCTCAATTTGTAACCCTGGAAGCTGAATCTCAGGAATCTCTACATTCTGCATCACAAACGCAGTGTCAAAAAAAGGATTTCTTCTATGATCCCAGTGGATCCCTAACTTTTCGACCAACTCGATCAATGGATAAGAACCATGCTCCTGAGTGCTTAATACTTGTTCTTTTATGTGGTTCAGAAAATCATCAAATGATCGGTTTTTACGTGGATGCGTAAGGATGGGTAAGGTATTGACAAACATCCCAAATACAGATTCCCATTCGGATCTCGAACGCCCTGCCACTGCTGAACCGATGATCATCGACTCTTGCCCTGTGATTTTCGCCAATAATATTGAATATACAGATAACAGGGTCATATATAAGGTCGTGTTCTGCTGATGACTGAATCGCTGACAAAGCGCGGTTAATTCAGGATCAAATGCGTATCGAATCTTCTTACCCCGAAAACGTTGTTGAGCGGGGCGCCCGAAATCGGTGGGCAATTCCGATTTTAGAATCTCTTCCGAAAACTGATTCAGCCAGAAAGCTTCATCCTCTTGCCATTGATTGGTACCCAGCTGTTTTTGTTGCCAAACAACATAATCTTTATATTGATAGCTCAAACGCGGCAATGTTTCTCCTCGATACAAGCGTGCAAATTCACGATACAAAATAGCGGTTGAAACGCCATCACAAATCAAATGATGCATGTCCAGAATGAATACGTGTTTATCCTCCGAAATCCGAATCAACCCTATGCGAAAAAGAGGACCACCCATCACGTGAAAAGGACGGATAAATTCTGCAACCTGTTTTTTTGCTTCATGCTCATCCTTCACTTGAAACCTTTCGATTCGCCAATCGATCTTATCATGGATTTGTTGCACCAATTTCCCTTGGATCAAATGAAAGGTTGTACGAAAAGCTTCATGTCGATCAATCAAGCCCTGAATCGACGGATACAAACGAGAAAGGTCGAATTTTCCTTTGATCAACCAGACCACAGGGATATGATAGGTTGTTCCCAATTCTTTCGTTTGTTCCAAAGCTAACAATTGATGCTGTACTGGTGAGACCGGATAGTATTCTTGCTCTGCTGCTGGATGAATGGGATCACTTTGCTCCGTTTGTCCATTCTCGATAAAACTTGCCAGTGCTTGAAATGTTGGATGGGCAAAAAGCTCTGACCATGTAACTTTTATACCGAATTCTTTCCGAATACGAGAAATAAGCCTCATGGCTTTAAGCGAATGCCCTCCCGCATGAAAAAAGTGTTCATTTGGTGTGCTTGGCGACTTGCCCAGCACTTCACGCCACAATTGATATAGCCTTTTTTGCAAGAAAGAGAGGCTCTTCGGATCAAATGGATCAGAGGGCAATCGCGTTGGAAGCGGCAAAGCCTGCTTGTCTACCTTCCCATGGGGAGTTAACGGAATGCGCTCCACCATCATCCAATGCGCTGGAATCATATAGGCAGGCAGTTCTTTTTCTAAATAGGATCTTAATTCGGCTATTGAACAACCCGAATCCGCTTTTACAATATAGGCACAAAGCATCTTCTCTTTTTGTTCCTCTTCATAAACGGTAACAGCTGCCTCTTTTACCTTGGCATGTCTCATCAACGTGGCTTCGATTTCCCCTAATTCAATCCGAATGCCTCGGATTTTGACTTGTTGATCTTTCCGACCCAAAAATTCAATTTGACCATCTGGTAACCATCGCGCAAGATCCCCTGTTCGATACATCCGTTTTTCTGGAAATAACGGATGCTCCACAAATTTTTGGTTGGTTAACTCCGGTTGATAAAGATATCCTCTCGCTAGGCTTTCTCCGCTCACGCATAATTCTCCGGGAACACCGATTGGTTGCAATTGGTTGTATCGATTAAAGATATAAACCTGATTATTCGCAATCGGCTTGCCAATGGAAATCGGCTGATCATCTGCACGAACAAAACCACTTGTTGTGACGACTGTATTTTCAGTCGGTCCGTAATTATTTGCAATCTGATAACTTCGCTGTTGAACCTGTCGGAGCTGTTCTCCTCCCGTTAATAGGAGTCGTAACGATCGATTATCCTGTTTCATAAATTGTTCTGCAATGGGAGTAGGTAAAAAACTACATGTAATGCGATGCTGTTCAATATACCGGTGCAATTCCTCCACATCGATCCGAAGCTCTTCTGGAACGATATAAATCGTCGCTCCGGCTACAAGATAGGGGAATATCTCCCAAACAGAAGCATCGAAACCCCACCCCGCATATTTTGTGCTTCGATCCGCTGATGTGATTTGATAGT
>JANWJM010000071.1 GCA_025449475.1 Thermoactinomycetaceae bacterium | reverse complement strand
GAGCAGAAAATTTTTCCTCATATTCCGTGGGGATGTTTTCTATAGCCAAGGGACTATTGTGTAGGTCTTCATAGATGGTTCGCACCTGCCAACCTGTTTCCGTAAGTTCTTCCAAACTAAAGGCGAAAAATGGCTGGCTGTCGGTTTTAAAAATAAGTTCTCCCCTCGGCGAAAGTAATTGCTTGTATTTTTCTAAGAATCGACGATGTGTCAGTCTCCGTTTTTGATGGCGTTTTTTAGGCCATGGATCACTGAAGTGAAGATAGAATCGATCAAGTTCCCCAGGGATAAAAAATTGGTCTAAGTGATCAATATCTGCCCAAAAATAGAGCAGGTTTTGGTGATCTTTTGAAAAACCTTTTTTCAATGCTTGGTATAGTGGTTCTGCGATGCGCTCAATCCCGATCCAATTGATTTCAGGATAACGTTTGGCAGCGGTGGTGATAAATTGTCCTTTTCCCGTCCCTAGCTCGACATAAAGCGGCTGATGGGGATGCGTAAAAAATGTTCGCCATTGTTGGTCTTGAATTTCATTTTGTTCCAACACAGCTGGATGTTCACGCAATGCCTCTCTTGCTTTTGGATTTTTTCTAACACGCATTTCCCTTTCCCTCGTTTTTTTGTTTTTTATTCCGATTATCACAAAAAGTGTAGACGAAATAAGTCCCAAATACAAATTTTAAAGGTTTCTGTAAAAATTGATTAAACTTGCAAATCACTTGATAAAATCATATGAATTTCACGTTAAATTCCAGACGGTGAATGATTCATTTCCTACAATGCATAAGGGATGTAGCACGATGCTAGTAAATTTGCACGGGAAGGGGATGAAAAATATGTCTGCCGCACTCCTTTATAGCTCGAAAGTGAGAAAGCATAAAAGAAATCGAATCGAGCAAAGCCGCCATTCTTCTCTCGAAAATACCGACAAAGTGCAAGAACGTATCGATGAAATCAATAAGATGATTGAAGATGTGATTGAAACATTAAAGGAAAAGAGAAAACTGTATAAAAAAGAGGATCGACGTGATCGAAATCGGGGATTCATTGAGATTTATGATCGAAATTATCTAAATATCATGAGTGCAGTGGGGGGCGTTGCGTTAGCTGCCGTGGTTGCAGCAGCTGCTTCTTCATATGTAACCTATTCAAATCTCAATGAATCCCTGACACCTATTCAAATGTTTGCATTGTTATCTGGACCTGTTACCAGTTCGTTGCTAACGGGTTCAGGGTTAGCAAGTCTTCTTGTGCGGGCGGGCTACTTTATGGACTGCAATGGGAAATTTCAGCAAACCAGACGTGGAAGAGATGCCGTGAAACAAGCACTTGTTCAGCTCGAAGACTATGAAAGAACGAAACGGCTTCGGGTGATCAATCAGCGATTAGATCAGCGAATATCTGAATTATTCACGGTTACACTTCGACAAAGAGAGAGGTGGAGGGTGAGAAGAAAGATTGGAAGAATCAATAGAGAGGTGAAAAAAATTGGAAGATACGTCGATCGAATGGAAAGGCGAGATCGCAGAACACTGAATAAAGAGGAGAAAGATGTGGGCGGAAGACCCTCACAAATTTTGATGAGTAAAGAGGCCAAAAAAGTCGCCTTCGAAAAATTCGAAGAGTTAGGCATTGAACCACGTTATGCGGAGTATTTTTTAAACCCACGAGGTCAGTACCTCAATGGGAAGCAAACATTGAAACAACGAATTTTAGAGCAAACCAATAAAATCGGAAAGATAGCTAAAAACAGTAGAGTGGGAGCGATCATTCGGCAGAAAGTGTATCGATCCACACCCCAACCATTGTCGGAGGAGGAGAAGCGTAAACAAACCTGTGAACAAATGTTTAGCGAGCTGCGGGAAGAACTAAGTTTTCCATCTTTATTCCGTTTGACGCAAGACGAGACAGAGCGGACACGTAAATTATTAAAAGACTGCATGATGAAATGATCGTTTTTGTAAAAACCATGCATTGAAGATGAAAACCCACGTCAATGAAGAGGAAAACAGGATTCCTCTTTTTTTATTTTTTCTTTTGGGATGGAAAGTTAAGATATATGAAGCAATGTTTCGTAAGGAGGTAAAATTTAACCCATTCACATGATTGCGTTCTTGGGCGCTTTCCATTATCCTGAATGTAGAAAAAATTATAAATGGGGAGTATTCCTTGCTTTTTTGGACGAAATAACTACAATGTAGCATGTGTTAAGGAGGCTGAATTGTGAAGTTAGGAGTATTCACTGTTTTATTTAGCAAGATGAAATTCACTGATATGCTGGACTATGTCAAGGAGTCTGGGTTGGATGCAGTGGAAATTGGTACCGGGTGTTATCCTGGCAATGCACATTGTAATCCCAAAGAGCTCTTGGAGGATGAAAGCAAACGAAAACAGTTCAAAAAAGAGATCGAAGATCGTGGTTTAATCATCAGTGCACTTAGCTGTCATGGGAATCCCATTTCTCCTGATACAGCGTTTGCAAAAGAATCACATGAGGTATTAAAAGATACCATCCGATTGGCACAGAAGTTAGAAGTTCCTGTTGTGAATGGGTTTTCAGGAACACCTGGGGCGCATGAGGGGGCAAAAACACCTACATGGCCTGTAGCACCTTGGCCTCCTGAACATCGAAAAATTTTAGAATGGCAATGGGAAAATAAAGTGATCCCTTATTGGAAAGAGATGGGAGCGTTTGCAGAAAAACATGGAGTGAAAATCGGTCTTGAACTTCATGGTGGTTTTTCTGTTCATTCTCCAGCGACGCTATTGCGTTTGCGTGAGGCAGTGGGTGAAGTTATTGGAGCCAATTTAGACCCGAGTCATATGTGGTGGCAAGGAATTGATCCCGTCGCTGCGATCAAAATTCTCGGTAGAGAAAATGCGATTCATCATTTCCATGCCAAGGATACAGCGATTGATCCAGAGCATGTAAATATGTATGGTTTAACTGATATGCAACCGTTTGAAAACCTTGCAACACGTGCATGGCAGTTCCGGACGGTTGGATTTGGGCATGGTCTGAAAGAATGGGCGGATATTTTAAGCGCACTGCGTTTAGTTGGCTATGATTACGTTGTAAGTATTGAGCATGAGGATGCTTTGCTTTCTATCGAAGAAGGATTCCAAAAAGCGGTGAATCATTTACAACAAGTGTTACCACGAGAAAAATTAACCGAAATCTGGTGGGGGGATTGAGGATGAGTCAAAAGATCCGAGTAGCTGTGATTGGTTGTGGGAGTATCGCCAAACACCGGCATATCGCGGAGTATGGAGAAAATCCCCATGTTAAGCTTGTAGCTTTTTGTGATCCTGTGATTGAACGCGCAGAAGCATTTGCTCAGCAATATGGTGGGAAAGCGTATCGCGATTATGTGGAGATGTTACAAAATGAGGAGATTGATGCGGTTAGCGTTTGTACCCCCAATGTTTATCATGGGCCGGCTACCATCGAAGCAGCCAAAGCAAAATGTCATGTGCTTTGTGAAAAACCGATCGCCACATCATTAGAAGAAGCATCAAAGATGATTGAGACGGCTGAAGAAAACGATGTCATTTTAATGATGGGACATAATCAACGCTTCATGCCTCCCCATGTGAAGGCCAAAGAAATTTTAGCAAGTGGAGCATTAGGAAAGGTTGTTACGTTTCGGTCAACGTTTTCACATGGTGGCCCCGAATCATGGTCAGTCGATGGGAAGGACAGTTGGTTTTTCCGCAAAAATGAAGCATTTGTTGGGGCTTTAGGAGATTTAGGTGTTCACAAGATCGATCTAGTGATCTGGCTTTTGGGTGAAGAAATTGTGGAAGTCAGCTCCATGATGGGTCAATTTGAAAAAGAGGGGGATGTCGAAGACAATGCAATGATCCTTACCCAAACACAGAGCGGCATATTGGGATCATTTGTCACTAGCTGGACGCATGCTCCCGGTGAAGACAATAGTACGATTTTCTACTGTGAAAAAGGGATTATGAAAATTGGGACGGATTTGGAATATCCATTAATCGTCGAATATCGCAATGGAGATGTGGTCAAGTATCAGTTGGGTAAAATTGCAACCAATGAAGAAGGCGGACAAACCAAAAGTGGCGTCATCGATGCTTTTATTGATGCGATTCGCTTCAATCGTCAAGCACCGATTACAGGTTTAGATGGAAAAAAAGCATTGCAGGTCGTTTTAGCAGCAATCCAATCGTCGGAACAGAAGAAAAATATTACGATTTGATGCAGGAAAAGGTGTGTTAAGAAGAATGGGCGAGCCATATTGTGTGGGTATTGTTGGTGCGGGCGGGATTTCAGAAGCACATTTACAAGCAATTAAGATGGAACCACGAGTTTATGTGAAAGCGATTGCTGATATATCTTTGTCATCAGCACGTATGCAAGCCGAGAAATATTTGATCCCCCATGTCTACAGTGATTACCATGAGATGTTTGAAAAAGATTTCATTGATATCGTGATTATCTGTACTCCCAATTTTCTGCACGCACCAATAGCCATTGAAGCATTAAAAGCTGGAAAACATGTATTGACGGAAAAACCAATGACGATTGACGTGGAATCAGCAATAGAGATGAAAAGGATAGCCGATCAAAATGGTAAAATACTAATGGTTGCCCAAAATAATCGGTTTCATGGAGAGACTCTCTTATTAAAAAGGTTAATCCAACAGAAAAAACTTGGTAACATTTATCATGCAAAAACAGCGTGGATGAGGAGAAATGGGATCCCTGGCTGGGGAAGTTGGTTTACTCAAAAGCATTTATCAGGCGGGGGATCCCTCATTGATATTGGTGTACATATGCTCGATCTAGCACTTTGGTTGATGGATTTTCCCAAACCGGTTGCTGTTATGGGTAGAACCTTTGACATCTTTGGTCCTCATAAACAAAAAATTGCACAGTGGGGACAAGTGAATGAGAATGGCTTTTTTAATGTAGAAGACTTTGCTTACGGCTTTATCGACTTTGAGAATGGTTCTTCTCTCATCTTGGAATCAAGTTGGGCGAGTCATATCAAAGAAGATCAAGCATATGTGAAGTTGTATGGTGACAAGGGCGGGGCAGAGTTTGATTTATTGAACAAGCGAGCCGTGTTATATACGGATAACGGTCATGAGCCGATCAATACATTGCTTAAGCCACCTGCCGAAGACGATCGATATAATACATTGAAGAATTTTATTGATGTGATTGATGGGACGAGTCAACAAATTTGTAAGCCGGATGAAAGTATTCTCATCCAACAAATATTACATGCCATTTACCAGTCCGCAGAGACGAAGGAAATGATAATATTTTCTTAAGAGCCGAGAGGCTCTTTTTTCTTAACTTGTAATCAAATTTGTCATTGGATACCATAAACTAAGATCCATTTATCTCCTTTTGAGCAAATAAGGCAGGAATCAATCATGTTAACCAAGGAACAACTATTAAAAGAAATAGAAACTATTTCTGAAAAAGATGTTGAAAGCTTTTATCGCATTATTGAGGCGTGGAAACGCTGGAAAAAAGAGCCGACTTCTTTTG
>JANWJM010000070.1 GCA_025449475.1 Thermoactinomycetaceae bacterium | reverse complement strand
GGCAAAAACCGCCTCTGACCTCGATGCTCCAACAAAGATTCCCAATTTCCATGAGTTGCCCGAAAGTGTACGGCAAGAACTTGTAGAAAAATTAAACGCGAAGCTTGAAAGATTTGAGCAAGAGTCCATGAATTTATTATTGCAATCCAGTGTAGATTCAGCTGGTGATCAAGGCAAAAAAAATGAAATTTCAAGAGATGCTGCTTTACAAATGTTAATTGGTCTAGTGGGTCAATTACAAAATATGGTTCGCAATATTCCAGATGTGAATGTAAAATTTTTCGACAACCTGTCGCAGTTGTTAAGAGAACCGGGGACGATTAGAGATAACCACTCAAAGAGAGAGATAAAAGAGAAAGGAAAAAAAGGGAAAAATAGGATATTGCCACCTCCCCCTAATGAAATATATGATGGTCCACAAACCTTTTTTTCAAAAGCAATTGCTCGTGTAAAAGGATTTATTTTGGGAAAGAAAGAAAAATCAGAGCCAGTGCAAGAGATCGGCGAACGAACCCGTACTTGATCAATTATTTTGATCAAGTATTTTTTTAGCTAAAATTTGCTTCTTCTGTTTCTACTTTTCTGTTGGCAAAACATCTTTTTCTGGGCTATACTTTCACTTAGTGTGAAATTTAGTTTGCTCCGGATGGGAGGATCAAAATGAATGTACATGAGTATCAAGGGAAACAAGTATTAAAACAATATGGGGTCTCCGTTCCTCACGGAGGAGTCGCTTTTAGCCCGGAAGAAGCTGTGGAGGTAGCCAAAGGGCTCGATGGGGAGATCCGTGTTGTCAAGGCACAGATCCATGCAGGTGGGCGTGGAAAAGCGGGAGGTGTGAAAATAGCCAAGACGCTGGATGAAGTGCGGACATACGCCGAAGAGTTGTTAGGAAAGGTGCTCGTCACCCACCAAACAGGACCTGAAGGAAAAGAAGTGAAACGCTTATTGATCGAAGAGGGTTGTCCCATTGAGAAAGAATACTACATAGGTGTTGTCATCGATCGCTCAACCAACCGTGTCGTTATGATGGGATCAGAGGAAGGCGGAATGGAGATTGAAGAGGTGGCTGCTCGAACACCTGAAAAGATCTTCAAAGAAGTGATTGATCCTGCTGTCGGAATGATGCCCTTCCAAGCGACCCGTTTAGCTCATAAAATGAATATTCCCAAAGACAAGATGAGAGAAGCCGTCAAGTTTATGCTGGCTTTATATCAAGCTTTTGTGGATAAAGATTGTTCCTTAGCGGAGATTAACCCGCTCGTCACCACTACCGATGGAAGAGTGATGGCGCTGGATGCCAAGCTCAACTTTGATGCCAATGCGTTGTATCGCCATCCCGACATTTTAGAATTGCGGGATTTGGATGAAGAAGATCCCAAAGAGGTTGAAGCATCCAAATACGATTTAAGCTATGTCGCTTTAGATGGAAATATTGGTTGTATGGTGAATGGTGCTGGACTCGCGATGGCGACGATGGATATTATTAAGCATTATAACGGTGAGCCTGCTAACTTTTTAGATGTTGGTGGTGGTGCGACCACTGAAAAAGTGACTGAGGCTTTTAAAATTATCTTATCGGATGAGAAAGTCCAAGGAATTTTTGTTAATATTTTTGGTGGAATTATGAAATGTGATGTCATTGCAACAGGCGTTGTAGAAGCTGCCAAACAAGTCGGACTGGATCGTCCGTTGGTAGTTCGCTTAGAGGGAACCAATGTAGAGCTTGGTAAGAAAATCCTAAATGAATCAGGTCTGGATATTGTTGCGGCTGATTCGATGGCGGATGGAGCAAAGAAAATTGTGGAGTTAGTGAAGTAAACGAAAGGTGGATTCGTTGTGAGTATTTTTGTCGATAAAAATACCAAAGTGATTACACAAGGCATTACAGGTGCAACCGGTCTGTTTCATACGAAGCAAGCCATCGAATATGGCACAAAGATTGTGGGAGGAGTCAATCCCCGAAAAGGCGGTACAGAAATCGAGGGGATTCCTGTTTTTCATACGGTGGAAGAAGCAGTACAAGCAACAGGTGCGAATGCTTCCGTCATCTATGTTCCTCCTCCATTTGCAGCGGATGCCATTATGGAAGCGATTGATGCAGAATTGGATCTAGTGGTTTGTATCACAGAAGGAATTCCTGTTTTGGATATGGTAAAAGTGAAGCGTTATTTGGAAGGGAAAAAGACACGCTTAATTGGTCCCAACTGTCCAGGAGTGATTACACCCGGTGAATGTAAAATTGGAATCATGCCAGGATATATTCATAAACCAGGTCCGGTTGGCATTGTATCCCGCAGTGGAACCCTTACTTATGAAGCTGTCCACCAATTAACTACGCGAGGGATTGGACAATCAACAGCTGTCGGAATCGGTGGAGATCCCGTAAATGGGACGAACTTTATCGATTGTTTAAAAGCCTTTAACGAAGATCCAGCCACTAAAGCTGTTGTAATGATTGGTGAGATTGGTGGAACGGCGGAGGAAGAAGCTGCAGAATGGATTCAAGCGAATATGACCAAACCAGTGGTCGGATTTATTGGTGGACAGACGGCACCGCCTGGAAAACGTATGGGTCATGCAGGTGCGATTATTTCAGGTGGAAAAGGAACAGCAGCAGAAAAGATTGCCACGCTTGAACGCTGTGGCGTTAAAGTAGCACCAACTCCAGCTGCTATTGGGGAAACTTTGATTCAATTGCTTGAAGAGAAAGGCATCCTTGAGGAATTTGTTTCCTAATTCAGTGTGGAAAGGGGCTTGAAAGAGAGTCCCTTTCCCTTTCGACATATTTTTTTGAATATTTTTTAACATTTTTGTCGCTATCCCTTTTTTTGAGGTGATCAATGTGGAGGAACGCTGGCATTTGATTGCTTTACATCAAATTGCGGGTGTTGGTTGGCATACCATGGCTCGAATGATAGAGAATGGATGGATGCCAGGCGAAGCGATTCAACCCTCTCTACTCGACACGCTCAAGCAATTCGGCGTACCCGATAAAGTGGTTGAGCGAATTCGAACAAAATTTAACCTCTCGTTTATTCAGGAAGTGAAACAAGAATGTGAAGAGCGAAAGATCACCACGATTACCTATTTTGATCCCATGTACCCCTCTTTATTAAAAGAGGTTCCCCAACCGCCATGGATTCTATATGTAAAGGGAGATCCGGGTTTGTTACAAACGCCATGTTTCGCTATAGTAGGGGCAAGAAGACCTTCTATGTATGGTTTGCGCATGACCCGGAAATTTGCCAGTGCTTTGGCCGTTCAAGGGCTAACCATTGTGAGCGGGATGGCTTATGGAATCGATGCAGAAGCTCATCAAAGTGTACTCGATGCTGAGGGGAAGACCATCGCCGTTCTCGCCTCTGGGGTGGATGTGGTCTATCCCAAAAGGCATCGAACGCTTTATCATCATCTGATCCAGCATGGAACCGTGATCTCCGAATCGGCACCAGGAACACCGCCCAATCCCGGATTATTTCCGCTGCGGAATCGGATCATTAGTGGATTAAGCCAGGGAACGTTGGTTGTGGAAGCCACGGAGAAAAGTGGGTCATTGATTACCGCCAATTACAGTGTAGAGCAAAATCGAGAGGTTTTTGCCATTCCGGGACCGATTGATTCACCACTGAGTGCAGGCACATTGCATTTAATCCAAGAAGGGGCCAAGTGTGTAAAGAAGATCGATGATATCTTGGAAGAGATTCCGCCCCTCACAAGTGCTCCCATTCCCCAACAGAAAATGGAGACAAGCCTGAATAATGAAGAGAAAAGATTGTTATCCTATATTGGGGATGAGCCCATTCAGATTGCGATATTGATCGAAAAGCTTTCCACAACATTTTCGATCGGTCAGATTCATCAGTTACTGCTATCATTGGAATTAAAACAAGCCATTACTCAGCTTGCGGGTCAGCGATATGTTCGACGCTAAGAAAACTGGATTGACAAATTGAGCAACACTCGGAATAATAGGAGAACCATATTTTTTGGAGGGAGGGCTTCATGATCGCAGATTCATTGGTCATTGTTGAGTCGCCCGCTAAAGCGAAAACCATTAGTAAGTATTTAGGAAAGAAATACATAGTGAAAGCTTCTATGGGACATGTTCGCGATCTGCCGAAAAGTCAGTTGGGTGTGGATATCAAAAACCAATTCGTGCCGAAATATATAACCGTGCGTGGAAAAGGAAGTATTTTAAAAGAGCTTCGCAGTGCCCGGAAGAAAGTAAAGAACGTTTATTTGGCAGCTGACCCAGATCGAGAAGGGGAAGCGATTGCTTGGCATTTGGCTCACAGTCTCGATGTTCCTATTGATGGTAAATGCCGTGTGGTCTTTCACGAAATCACCAAACAAGCCGTCAAGGAAGCCTTCAAAAGTCCACGTACAATCAATATGGATTTAGTCAATGCACAGCAAGCGAGACGCATTCTAGATCGATTAGTGGGGTATGGGATTAGTCCGTTGCTGTGGAAAAAAGTGAAAAAAGGATTAAGTGCCGGACGTGTTCAATCTATCGCAGTCAAACTGATTATTGATCGAGAAAAAGAGATTCGAGCTTTTCAACCCGAAGAGTATTGGACGGTCACCGCAACGTTGCGGAAAGGAAATGAAGAGTTTCAGGCCAAGTTTTATGGATATGGAAAAGAAAAAGTCGAACTAAAAAAGAAAGAAGATGTGGATCAATTGCTAGCCGCGATCAAGGGGAAGACCTTTATCGTCAAGGATATCAAGTTATCGGAGCGAAGACGAAAGCCCGCCCCACCGTTTATTACAAGTACGCTCCAACAAGAAGCGGCTAGAAAGTGCAATTTTCGTGCTTATAAAACGATGTCGATTGCGCAACAGCTTTACGAAGGAATTTCACTTGGCAAAGAGGGTTCTCAAGGTTTGATTACATATATGCGCACAGACTCAACGAGAATTTCGGCTACAGCAAAGAAAGAAGCAGCCGATTTTATCCGGCAACAATATGGGGACGACTATCTTCCCAAACAGCAGCCGCATGAAAAAAAGAAATCTCGTTCTCAAGATGCGCATGAGGCCATTCGCCCCACTT
>JANWJM010000069.1 GCA_025449475.1 Thermoactinomycetaceae bacterium | reverse complement strand
TGGCCGTCGACATCCCTAACTTGACGCGCTATATCAAAGCGCCGAAGAATGAAAAAAACTGGTTTAAGCGAAATCTCAATAGCTTGATTCCTCATATCACCGCACTTCCGTTTGTACAAACATTTATGGGCGTGATTGGAGCGGTGAGCTTACTCGCAGCAGGGGATTGGAATCCCATCAATATTATTCAAGGTCAAGCGAGTGGCTGGACTTATGTGATTTTATTGATCATGGTTATTTTTGCGCAATGGTCGACCAATAATGCAGCCAATTTGATTCCAGCTGCTTTAACCTTTGTGAATGCCGGTGCTCGCATCAATTTGTCCTATGTTGCGGGTGTAGTCATTGCGGGTATTGTTGGGTCAATCGTACAGCCCTGGCTGATTTTGGACAATCTGTTTGTATATCTTAGCTATTATGGAGCAGTCCTCTCTGCAGTAGCAGGGATTATCATTTGTGATTACTATGTGATTCGTCGTCGTCGTTTGAATGTGAAGGATTTGTATGATGAAAAAGGGCAGTATAACTATTCGAACGGGGTTAACTGGGCTGGTATGATCGCTTGGATCATTGGTGGAGCCGTCGCATTGTACTTTTTGGACTATATGTATGTGTTTGGATTCCCGATTGGCTTTATTGTCTACTATGTTTTAATGAAAATATGGTATCTGAAGAAGTATAAGCAAGCAGAAGTGGAATCCGGGCATTCTGATGAGTACTTGGGCACATCGGTAGGCCGTGACTGGGAAATCCCTTACGAAGAAAAATAGAATATACGATTTATGCTGTGGTCATATTATCTCTTGGAACCACCATTTTGATGCATCTTTGCAAGATGCAATTCATCAGTGCATGATGTGGAGATGCATCCTCGATTTCTTCAGGCAAATCATCGCATTTTAATCGTTGGGATGCTTTGGCATGATTATTGCATCCTCATAAGGGCGAAAGCGTTTGCAGACACTTTGTAAATATAGAAGAAGGAGATGGTTCAAGAGAATACTTCAAAGAAAACAGGGAAAGGTAGATTGTAATGATATGAAACAGATACAAATTTTTACAACGGGTGGAACGATTGCATCGCTTCCACAGGATAATGGTGATGTTTCGGCGACACTGTCGGGACAGGATTTGATTCAACGGTTGGGGGTAAAGGGTGAAATCAGGGTAAAACCCTTGATCACGCTTGGTAGTTTCACTTTTGACTATGAGACTTTGTATGCCATTGCTAAAGATGTAAGGAGTGCGCTTGAAGATCCTGAAGTAGAAGGCATTGTGATTACCCATGGAACGGACACGATGGAGGAGACAGCTTTTTATCTATCGCTGGTAGCAGGTCATTATCAAAAACCGGTTGTCTTAACGGGAGCACAGTTGGATGCTTCCTATTCCTTCACAGATGGCATGAAAAATTTACAAGATGCCATTTATGCTGCACAGTCCAAAGAGTTGAAGGGTTTTGGGGTTCTCGTTGTTTTTGCCGGTTTTGTCCATGCTGCCCGAGATGTTTGTAAAGTGGATACGCACGCCTTGGAGGGATTTTCATCACCAGGATGGGGACCGATTGGACGCGTCGATAATGAAAAAGTGATGATAGCAAGAGATGTAAAACCGATGATCTCATTGGATCCTGTCGTCCCCAAGCCGGTTGCCTTGATTCACTTGGCAATTGGCATGACGGGAATGGAGTTTCGGAAAATGACCGATGGTTATGAAGGAGTTGTGCTCGAAGCTTTTGGTCGCGGCAATGCACATTCAACAATACCGAACGAAGTCGGGCAATTGGTGAAGAAGGGAATTCCAGTGATCGTCACCTCCCGTTGCTTGCGTGGTTCGGTTCTGCCCGTTTATGGGAATGGCGGAGGAAAAGACCTGGAAAGAGCTGGGGCATGGTTTGCAGGAGATTTGGCAGGAGAAAAAGCGCGTATTCTATTAGGAACCATGCTGGCAAATGGTAAGTCTTGGGATGAAATGAAAGAGATCATTGAACAGATCGGTAACCGCTAAAATATATCAATTGACCAAAATTTTGTAAAGTGTGGAGGTTGAAACAATGGCAAAGAAAGAAATCCTTGTTGGATATGGTGTAGATGTCGATGCAGTAGCGGGTTGGCTAGGCTCTTATGGTGGAGAAGATTCACCTGATGATATTTCTCGTGGATTGTTTGCGGGTGAAATCGGTACGCCTCGATTGCTTAAGCTGTTCGAGAAATATAATTTAAAGACAACTTGGTTTATTCCCGGACACTCGATTGAAACGTTTCCAGAGCAAACCAAAATGATTGTGGAAGCAGGACATGAAATCGGTGCACATGGGTACTCCCATGAGAATCCCATTGCAATGACACCTCAGCAAGAAGAGGATGTTCTCTTAAAGTCGATTGAGTTAATTGAGAAGTATACCGGAAAAAGACCGACCGGATATGTTGCTCCTTGGTGGGAATTCTCCAATGTGACCAATGAGTTACTACTGAAACATGGATTTAAATATGACCATAGTTTAATGCACAATGATTTCCATCCGTATTATGTGAGAGTGGGAGATAGCTGGACAAAGATTGATTATACAAAACCGGCGAAAGAATGGATGAAACCCTTAGTACGGGGAACAGAAACCGATTTGATTGAGATTCCTGCAAACTGGTATTTGGATGACTTGCCTCCGATGATGTTCATTAAAGCGAGCCCCAATAGTCATGGCTTTGTAAACCCAAGAGATATTGAAGAACTGTGGCGCGATCAATTTGATTGGGTTTATCGTGAATATGATTATGCCGTCTTCCCCATGACCATTCATCCCGATGTAAGTGGACGCCCACAAGTGTTACTGATGCATGAACGGTTAATTGAGTATATCAGTAAGCATGAAGGAGTACGCTGGGTAACCATGAATGAAATGGCTGAAGACTTTGCACGGCGTTTCCCGAGAAAAAAATAACCATTTCAAAAAATGGCTGATAGATATTTCATCTATCAGCCTTATATCCAATTGGGAGGAGGTTTCCTGTCATGTGTATTTTATGTGGAGAACTGATCACTCAGATCCATTGGACCGATTCGGTCTCGGATCAATCGAAGAAATCGACGATAGTTGTCGGAGAGAATCAAGGTAGAAGAAAGAGAAATCGTTTACATCGTGTCCGGCTATTAAACGAACTGATCAAACATTATGGATTAAAGCTGAGTGAATGGCAGGGAAGTAAGTTTCTATTAAAAAATCAGCAAGGGAAAGTTACGATCGTACACGATTTGGGGGCGTTGTGGCCGGCTGTGGAACAAATGTTGGGAAAGCCTCTTGATCCATTGGATCCTGCACTGTTAGCTAAAATTTCCAATTAGGTGGTTGATAAAGGATGTGCTTTCCCTAACTTTCGCACTCTTGAGTTAGGGAAAGCGCATTTCTATCAAGACTATTATTGTGAAAAAGAGAAGGGAGAATCATGAAAAACAATCGAATCCCGATTACCATTGTTACAGGATCCTTGGGAAGCGGGAAGACAACGTTACTTGCACCATTGTTGCGTCAACCTGAGATGATTCATACTGCGGTGATTGTGAATGAATTTGGAAAGATTGGATTGGATCACCATCTATTGCGCCAAGCAGATGAAGAGACCATTTTGCTTGGTGGAGGCTGTGTTTGTTGCAATCGAAGAGAGGATCTGGAAAGAGAATGTAAAGAGTTGCTCGATAAATTTGAAAGAGGGCAAATCGAACTGGATCGTGTTGTGATTGAAACAACCGGACTTGCTGATCCAGCACCAATCACCTTCACCATTCTCACCGATCCTGTCCTTCAAAATCATTTTTATATCGATTGCATTGTTACAACTGTTGATGCGGTCAATGCTGAGTTGCATTTCAAACAACCGGAGACGCTCAAGCAAGTGATTGCTGCTGATAAGGTTGTGATTACAAAAGCAGACTTGACGACAGAAGATCAGGTCCAAAAGGTAAGGGAACAAATTCGACAATTTCAGCCCACAGCCCGTATTTATGTGGCGAAGCTGGAAAAGCTAAACGTAGAGTTATTGTATGGTTCAGATGATCGGTCACTTGACGAGTTTTCTTTCTCCACAGAAAAGAGAGATTTTGTCCAGAGGCATTCAAGCATGCAGGGAGAGATTCAATCCATTTCCTTTGCTTTTCATCAGCCGCTTGATTGGTCAGCCTTTGGCATTTGGTTGAGTATGTTGCTTCATGCACGTGGGGAAGAAGTGTTGCGCGTCAAGGGGATGTTGGATGTCGGTGAAAAGGGACCCGTTGTGATGAATGGGGTGCAGCACATTATTCATCCCCCCGAACATCTAGACTACTGGCCAGATGGAAAAAAGTTTTCGCATTTTATTTTGATTATGCGATCCATTCAGCCGGAAGTGGTTGAGCAGTCATTGCGTTCATTTCAGTCATTCTTGGGATCCACGGCTAAGCGGATTGATCTTGAGGTCCAAATATAGGAGATTCACTTGAAAGGAGAATAACGGTGAAGTTAAAAGATAAGGTTGCGATTATTACAGGTGCTTCAAAAGGAATCGGAAAAGCGATTGCTATTGCATTTGCTCGAGAGGGGGCCCATCTATCTCTGAATTTCTTGCAGCAGCCGGAGGATGAGGTAAAAAAACTGACAGACGAATTGCAGAGCTTTGGCAGCAGAGTGATCACGGTGCGCGGTGATATTTCCAAAGAAGAAACGGTGAAGCATTTGGTGGAACAAACACTGAACACGTTTGGGAAAATCGATATTTTGGTCAATAATGCAGGTATTTTAACACAAAGCCTGATTCAGGATATGACGGTGGAAACATGGGATCGCATGATGGAGATCGATTTACGAAGTGTTTTTCTTACGACCCGATATGTCGTTCCGCATATGATTGAACAAAAAAGCGGAAGAATTATTAATATCGCTACGCAGCTGGGGCAAAAAGGCGGCGTCGAGTTGAGTCATTATGCTGCGGCGAAAGCAGGTGTGATCGGATTTACCAAATCCATTGCACTTGAGCTTGGAAAATATGGGATCACGGCCAATTGTATTGCTCCCGGTCCAATCGAGACCGACTTGGTTGCAGATATCGATCCCGAGTGGAAGAAAAATAAGAAGAAAGAGTTGGCGATTCCGCGTTTTGGCAAAGTTGAAGAAGTAGCGCCCACTGCCGTTTTGTTAGCAGCAGACCCCGATGGAAATATTTACACCGGTCAAACTTTAGGTCCTAACAGTGGCGATGTCATGATTTAAGAATTCGATCAAATAAGGAGAGAAGAAGAGATGACAACTTTTCCAGCTTCTTGGGCATGGATCATTATCATCCTAACAGGTATATTAATGTTTGGTAGTTCTTGGTGGATTTATAATCGGTCAAAAGTAAAAGATGCAGAAACATTTATGGTTGCCAATCGGGGCGTAAAATGGGGATTGATTGCGTCTTCCATTGCTGCTACTGAATTATGGGCAGGCTCTTTATTAGGAGCAGCAGAAGGAACCTATACATGGGGAATTGCGGGACTTTGGATGTATTGGCTACCGACGCCAATCAGTTTCACCATTTTTGCATTTATCGCCGAGAGAGTGAGAAGACTGACGCCAACAGGACTGACCATTGGCTCATTTGCTCGGGCGCGGTTTGGAAAGGCCGGGCATTGGGTCTTTACACTGATTGCTCTTTGGATTATGGCCTTTTTTACAGCTTTGCACATTATTGGAGGGGCGGCCTTCTTTAGTGGCATGTTTGATATTAGCTATACAACGACGGCGATTATCATTGCCGCTGTATTCCTTGGCTATTATTTAATTGCAGGCCTATGGTCCACATTGATTACGAGCTTTATCCAGTATTTTGTGGTTGTCTTGATTTTGCTTGGAATTGTCCCTTATGTATATATCAAACTCGGTGGTGCAGGAAATATCTATGATATGTTGGTTACCCAGATGGGAAACGAACCTGAAAAATTGAACTTATTTCGACCTGATGCAATTACAGGTTATTTTCTTGT
>JANWJM010000068.1 GCA_025449475.1 Thermoactinomycetaceae bacterium | reverse complement strand
CAACATCTTCACAAAATGATGGGATCGGATCATCATGTTATTCTTTAAATAAAATCGATGAGCATCATACCGCTGGACACCTGAGTCAAGATGAAATTGCTGACAATCCTGAGCTCTTGCCTCCTTCAGCAACCACTCAAATAATAACTGCGCATATCCTTTTTTCCGATGCTTTTCGTCCGTTATCAGATCATCGACGTACATGTACCTTCCCCAGGCAAGATTCTCCGCGATTCGAAAACCAGCAAGCGCTACGACTTTCTTTTGATCCAACACCGCCAAAAGACGATACTGGTGATCTCGCTGCATTTTGCGTATCCGATGAAGGTAGGAGTCTCTTTGCAAATGAGGACGTAGCTGTTTCATCACCGAAAAACTAGAGGCAAGCTCTTGATCAGTGTCCAAAATTTTCACGTTGACCATCAATGTTCTCCTTACATCAATTTTTATATGAATCGATTCAATCTATTATACCATTCATCTCATTCTCCGTGTCCGGCTCGATTCGCTGTTCGGCTAAATTAACAAATCTTTTCTGTAAAGTCGATCTAATGTGATTAAATATACAAAAACAAAGCTTGCCAACCGATAATCAGGTAGCAAGCTTTTTTGTGATTCAAGTAGAGATTATGATTCAGTTGTAAGCGCTTCCTTTTGAGGGGTAATTTTTTGCTTTGACTCTTTCTCCTTCATTACTCCCTGTTCAATCGCAATTTGGCGACACAATTTCGGTGCTGTCCATAGATTGGTAAGCATCAAAATGGAGACCGGTATGGCTGTTACAACGATAAACGATTGCAAAGCATGAATCGTTCCTTCGCCAAATGAGATCAAAATGATGCTGATTACTCCCATAATGAGCGCCCAGAATATCCGTAAAGCACGCGGAGGGTCTTCATCTCCTGTCAGCGTGATGGCCATCGTATAGGACATTGAATCGGTCGTTGTTAAAACAAAGACAATCGTGACTATCAAAAAGAGGAGAGAAAATAGAAAACTCATCGGGAGTTGTTGCGTAATAGAAATCATTGCGGCTGGAATTCCATTTTCATTCAATACCTCGGATATAGAACCTGGATTGGCTAACTCATAGAAGATTCCCGTACCACCCACTGTCGTAAACCAAAAGTTCATGATAATCCCCGCTAATACACCAATCATCAGAACAATTTGGCGAATTGTACGCCCCCGAGAGATCCGTGCAACAAAAATCGACATCATCGGTGCATAGCCGGCAAACCATGCGATAAAGAATACGGTCCAAGCCCCAAGCCAAGCTGGATCGCCCCGATAGGTTTCGAGACCAATAAAGTTTTGTATATACGTACCAAATGCACCTAAAAATTTATCAATAATAAACATCCCTGGACCAAGGAATAATATGGCGATACATAGAACGATGGATAAATTGACATTTAATCGACTAAGAAATTGAATTCCACGGTGAATTCCCGAGGCTGCAGAGATAGCGGCGATAATGACGACGCCAATGATGATACTGGTATGAAGCGTGAAATTATTGGTGATCCCAAAGATCGCTTCAAACGCATACCCTGCCTGTAAGCCGAGAAAGCCAATGGGACCAATGGTTCCTGCTGCTACAGCAATCATTGAGACTGAATCAGCTAGAATACCGATCACACTATTTTTTTGAAAGAGTTTATCTCCAAAGATCGGATAGAGAAGAGTTCGCGGCTTTAAGGGAGCTCCACGATGATAATGGGCATACATCAAAATAATTGCTCCTAATGTACCATTTACTGCCCATGCAATAAATCCCCAATGCAGATAACTTTGACTCAATGCGGGTTCAACAGCTGCTTCTGTTAACGACTTGATTCCTTGTGAAGAAAAGAACGGTGGGGTCTCCATAAAATGATATAACGGTTCTGCTGCTGCCCAAAAAACGCCTCCTCCCGCCATCAATGTCATCATGATGATGGCCATCCAGCGAAACGTACTCATTTCTGGCTTCTTAAGATCCCCGAGTCGAATGGTTCCATATCTCGAGATTGCTAAAAAGAGAGCGACGAAAAAGTAAGCCAATACCAAAAATTGATAAAAGGATCCAAAATATTTAATTGAAAAATTGAAGGATCGATCGACCAAATTTGAAACATATTCACTATTAATCAAAGAACCAATGACAAACAAGAGCAAAAAACCACCACTAATGATTAAAACCGGCCAATCGATCGTTTTTGTGGATTTTGACTTACCCATTCTCTTCTCCTCCTTTTTTTACATAGAAGATGTAATGGATTTTGAAGCTTCCTTCAGCGTAGGAATAAAAGGAATCATCGTTGTTCGATTCCAGCGAAAACGTGGACCCGAGACCGACAACGCACCAATTACTTTCTGCTGTTGATCAAAAACGGGTACTGACAATGCACCGACACTTTCAGTAATTTCCCCTTCATTGATGGAATATCCCTCTCGATGAGTAACCGCAAGCAGTGATTCAACCTCTCTCCTCTGCGTTAGTGGAAGCAAAGATAAGATTCGCTGCTGTCGATCTTCGGGCATAAATGCCAATAAGGCTCGTCCACTCGCTCCACGATATAAAGGATATCTTCGTCCAATGCCCACACTTCGGCGAATCTCCTGCTGACTCTCAAATTCCAAGACACAGATCCGTTCATGACCCATCGGTATATAAAATCCTACAGTCTCTCCTGATTGGTCCCGAAGTCGAATCAGAATCGGCTCGATAAAGGGAGCGATCGGCATTTCGGTGAAAATTTTATTAACGAAATCGATAAAACCAATTCCTAATGAATATAATTTGGTTTGCGGATTCTGATAAACAAACCCTTCCACCTTTAAGGTGTTTAACAACCGATGAACCACTGTCTGCGAAAGCTTTACATCTTTACTGATATCAGATAATGACTGCGAACCAGGCACTTCTTTTAAATAGCGCAAAATCTTCATTGCTCGCAGAACGGTTGACGACATGTCGGGTTTCTCTGCCTTCGCCAATCATCTTCCTCCTCTACGTATAATGAATATATGCCGTCTTGGTACGGGTATAGAGTTCGATCGCATCCCTCCCCAATTCTTTAAAAATGCCACTGGAAGACTTTTTGTATCCTCCAAAAGGAGCCTGAAAAGAGGTTCCGGTTGTGGTCATATTGACCTTTACAAGACCTGACTCCAATCCTTGAACCACTTGATTCATTCGCTTCAAGCTTTGGGTGCAGACAGCAGCTGATAAACCATACTCCACCTCATTCGCAATGTCAATCGCCTCCTCGACAGTATCGACTACCATCACAGCAATAACAGGACCAAAAACTTCTTCTTTCGCAATCTTCATCTTTGGCTTTACCTCACCTAAAACCGTTGGCTGGATAAAAAATCCGTTTTGATTCCCTGCTATTTTTGCGGGCTCTCCACCGCAAAGAAGGGTAGCTCCTTCATCAATCGCCTGCTGAATCGCCTCCATCGTTGAATTCAACTCCGCCTGACTCACTTGGGGTCCCATCTCCACATCAGGATCAAGTCCATTTCCTACTTTTAGCTTTTGGACTTGACGGATCAACCGACGCGTAAATTTTTCTGCAATCGAGGATTGGATAATCACACGACTCGTTGCCGTACATGCTTGTCCCGCCTGCCCATAGCCACCGCGGATCGCAAGATCGACGGCTAGATCCAAATCGGCATCATCTAAGACAATAAGTGGATTTTTCCCACCCATTTCTAACTGTACCCGCTTCATCGCTTTGCTCGCTTCTTGGTAAATGAGGTTGCCGATGTGATTGGAACCTGTAAATGTGATCACCTGCACCGCAGGGTGATGCATCATCGCAGATACCAACCGACCGGGTCCAATCAGACCGTTTACCACCCCTTGAGGAAGGTTTGCTTCTTGAAAAAGTTGCATCAATTTCATACTGACAAGGGGGGTTTCCGACGAAGGTTTTAACACAACGGTATTTCCTGCGACCAAAGCAGGTGCGATCTTCCAGGTAGGAATGGAGAGAGGGAAATTCCATGGTGTAACGGCCAAAACAACGCCCAACGGTTCTTTCAATAACTGAATCTGTATATCTGGATGATCCGATGCAATCAATTCACCATTGAGACGCGCTCCTTCACCCGCATAAAAGCGGAGAATATTGATCGCATACTCCACTTCTTTCTCTGCCTCCACCAGTCGTTTCCCCATTTCACGTACGATAAGCAAGGAAAGTTCTTCTTTTTTCTCTTCCATTCGATCCGCAACACAAAACAAGGTATTTCCTCGTTCAGGAGCCGGGACTTTTCTCCATTTGGAAAATGCCCGTTGTGCTGCTTCAATGGCTTTTTGTGCATCCTCTTGCGTGGAAGGCACATATTCGGCGATTACATCTTCCGTATTTGCTGGGTTGATATCTTTCTTTTTTTCAGTACTGCTTCCACGAACAAATACACCATCAATAAAATTTTGCGCCTCACAAACGCCGTTCTCTACTTTCACTCCAAGGTACCTCCTTACGCTTGTTCGCCCGTTCCCTTTAAGCGAGAACGTTCTGTTGATTCAACCAATACCTCACTCGAAATCTCCATCAATCGCTTCCAAATTTCCGGATCAACTTCGACGCCATGATGGATCGCTTCATTCCAATCGGTTTGAATCTGTTTTGGACTTCGGATCTCAGAATAACCCATATCTATTTGAAACGAAGACTTTGAACAGATGATAAAAATATGATGCGGTTTCTCTGTATTGGATGAATCTTCCATCAATCGGGGATGTTCATGGTCATCAGGATCAGCAATCGCTATCTGGTTTCCCCAATCAATCATGCAAGAAGTCCCTCTCATGGCAATCTGGTAGGCATTTTGTCCAACCCATGGATTCCCTTGACAATTGATCACTTCTACAACTCCCATTCCACTCATACATGCTTTGTCATATGCCAAATCTGCTGCTACGCGAGCGGATAAAAGATCGGGCTGATTGGCACCATTCAATATCGTTAAATGAGGAGACTCACTCACAATCTGAATGGCATCAAGTCGAACTTCTTCAAACCTCTCCATCTCTACAAGCAACCGCTTCAAT
>JANWJM010000067.1 GCA_025449475.1 Thermoactinomycetaceae bacterium | reverse complement strand
TTGGAAATACCCTCATACCCTTGAAGCATCAATTCGATATCACAGTTACTGAGCGATTTACTAAACGAGGCTGCATAAAACTCGGCAGGATAATAGACTTTATACCAAGCAATCCAAATGGCCGAAATCACATAGGCGGCTGCATGCGCACGAGGAAACATATATTTGATCTTTTTACAAGATTCAATATACCACTCCGGGACATCATGATCCCTCATCAGCTGTTCTTGCTCTTCGGTAAGCCCTTTTCCCTTTCTTACCTTCTCCATAATTTCGAAGGCGCTTTTTGGTCTTAATCCTTTACGGATCAAATAAAGCATAATATCATCGCGGTTACAAATCGCATCCTTTAGCGTACAAGTCCCGCTTTTGATCAACTCGCGCGCATTCCCCGCCCAAACGTCGGTGCCGTGGGATAATCCGGAGACACGCGTAAATTCACCAATGGTAGTAGGGCGAGTTTCCTCGAGAATTCCTTGCGCAAAGGATGTACCGAATTCTGGAAGTCCCAGTGTTCCTAACGTAACGCCACCAATCTGTTCAGGAGTAATCCCCAGTGAACGTGTACTTCGGAATAGTTCGATCACCTGAGGATCATTCGTAGGAATCTCCCGCGGATCAACTCCAGTCATATCTTGGAGCATCCGCAACATCGCGGGAGCAGTATGACCAAGTAAATCAAGTTTTAAAATCTTTCCGCTAATCGCTTCATAATCGAAATGCGTGGTGGTCACATTCGATTTAATATTGTTTGCTGGGCGCTGGATCGGCGTAAAATGATGAACATCCATTTCTTGTGGAACCACCATCAACCCACCTGGATGTTGACCTGTCGAGCGTTTGACACCGATACAGCCTTGTGCCAATCGCTCAATTTCAGCTTGTCGATAAGTTAGTCCTTTTTCTTCGGCATATTTTTTGACAAAGCCAAACGCTGTCTTTTCTTTGATCGTACCTACACTCCCAGCACGAAAGACCGACTCTTTCCCCAGTAATTCTTCCGCATGTGCATGACACCGCGCCTGATAATCACTCGCAAAGTTAAGATCAATATCGGGAGTCTTATCTCCTTCAAAACCTAGGAAAGTAGCAAAGGGGATATCATGCCCATCTTTCCTCATCGGCTTGCCACACGAAGGGCAATCCTTATCTGGCAGGTCAAATCCTGTTTCGACCGACCCATCCGTCACAAACTCCAATTCATGGCAGTCTTTGCACAGATAATGGGGAGGCAATGGGTTAACCTCCGAAACTTTGGACATCGTCGCGACAAAAGAAGAGCCCACCGATCCACGTGATCCCACCAAATAACCATCCTCAAGGGATTGGGTAACGAGTTTGTGTGAGATCATATAAATGACGGCATAACCATTATTAATAATTCCGTTTAATTCGGTTTCAAGTCTGTCCTTGATTAAGTCAGGCAATGGATCGCCATATAATTGATGAGCATTTTCATAACAGATCCGCCTGAGCTCTTCCTCTGCACCTTCCATTTCCGGAGCATAGGTTCCTTCTGGGAATGGATTGACCCGTTCGATTTGATCAGCAATCAGACGGGAGTTGGTAACGACCACTTCATACGCTTTCTCTTTTCCTAAATAATTAAATTCATCTAACATCTCATCGGTAGTACGAAAATAAGCGATAGGTAATGGTCCACTCGGCTTGGGTCCTCCTGACTGATTATAAGCAAGAATCTCGCGATAAATGGCATCTTCACGGTTTAGATAATGCACATTCCCTGTAGCAACCACCGGTTTCCCCAAACGCTCACCAATCTCCACCAACGTGCGATTGGCTTCTTTGAGACGCTGCGAACTTTCAACCAAGCCTCGATCGATCAAGTGTTGGTTGACTTCAATCGGTTGAATCTCAAGATAGTCATAGAATTTGGCAATTTCTTCAACCTCTTGAGGAGATTTATTTAACGCTGCTTCATAGAGCTCTCCTTTTTCACATCCTGAACCAATGATCAGCCCTTCACGGAATTTTTCAAGTTCACTTCGTGGAATCCGAGGTACCCGATAAAAGTAATCGATATGTGATTTGGAGACCAATTGGTAAAGATTTTTGAGTCCGGTCCGATTTTTCACTAAAATACAGACATGAAAGGGTCGTAGGCGGTTGAGGTTCCGATCTTTGGTTTTCTCGTTTAAATGAAGCAATGTTTTAAAAGCGCGTTGATTCGCTTCTTCGATCATTTTCCATAGAAGATGACCGGTTGCCTCGGCATCATAAATGGCGCGGTGATGTTGTTCAAGGGGAACATCTAAATACTCACATAAGGTATTAAGCCGATGGTTTTTGATTCCGGGATAAAGATAACGGGCAAGTTCTAATGTATCAATCACCGCGTTCTTTACTGGAGGTTTTCCTATGCGCTTCACTGCCTCTTGCAAAAAACTAATATCAAAACGCGCGTTATGCGCAACCAATATACTTCCGTCGATAAAGTGAAGGAAATCTTGTATGACTTGATCGATTTCCGGAGCGTCCTTCAACATGTCATCCGTAATACCAGTCAATTCACGAATCTGATCTGTCAATGGGCGATGAGGTTGAGCAAAGGACTCAAAACGATCAACAATTTGTCCATTTTTGATTTTCACGGCTGCCAATTCAATAATTACATCATGGATCGCAGAAAGCCCTGTCGTTTCCACATCAAAAACCACATACTCTCCCGTTAACAGATCTTGTTCAGAGGGTCGAATCACAATGGGAACACCATCATCAACCACATACGCTTCCATCCCCCAAATAAGTTTAAAATCATGCTTTTGGGCAATTTCAAAGGCCTGTGGAAATGCTTGGAGAACACCATGATCCGTGATCGCCAAGGCAGGGTGACCCCATTTCTTGACTTGCTTCACCATATCTTCAAATTTAAAAATCGACTCTTTGGCAAATCCATAAATCCCATCCATCGATGACATCGCTGTATGTAAATGGAGCTCCACACGCTTCTCTTCAGCTGTATCCTTTCGCTCTTCTCCTTCCACCTGCTGCAAATCACGTACCATTAGAACCAAATCGCGCAAAAAGGAATCAAACTGTACCGCACCTCGCATCTTGACCCAAGTTCCTGTCTGGATCTCCTGACAAACCGCCAGCTCCTCTTTATCCTGTGCAAAATATTTAGCGACAATCGAATTGGTTAAGTCCGTGACGTAAAATGTATACAAGGTTCGCCCGCTTTTCAACTCTTTAACGTCTGTTTTAAATACTTTCCCTTGAATGGTAACGCGTCGTTCCTCTTCTGTGATTTTATGGAGCGGAATTGGCTCTTCACGAATCTCCATTCCGATCCTTCTACTTTTCTTCGTCACGGGCTTGTTTTTTTGAGGATGTTTTTTTTGTTCGGTCAATGCTTGATGAATGAGTTGTTTCTCTTCTGCTCGTCTTTTTTCTAACAAATCGGTCTCCTCTTGTTTCCCTTCACGCTTCACTCCCAACTGAACAGAAATGTTCTGTCCTGTTAACTGTTTATAATATTTGCTTACCCCTTTATCGATTTTCTTTTGTCGTGCAAGATCTACCAGCATAGGATTCGCAAACGAAATGTTTAAGCGCTGATTCTCGATCTGCCAGTTCGCTTGACTCAACCAACCTGCTTGTGAGGGAGAAATCTCTTCTTGGATCTGTTTTCGAATCCAATGCCAATACATTTCCATGACCAACTTAGTATCCACTTGATCATAATGGAATTGGACAAACACATCACAAAGCTCCGAAAAATACTTATGAACTGTTTTTTGGATGGAGTCCCATATTTCAAAAGGAACCACTTCTGGAAGATGCAAATGAATCTTCCAAGTCCTTTGTTTGGGATCGATATATACTTTTTCAAGAAAGGCTTGATCAAAATACGATTTTAGGCGCGGATCTGTCAATCCGACTGTTTGAAAGAGTCGCTGCAACCCTTCATACCGGTCTACCATTTTCAACTCGCTCACCCCAAAATGACATCATCCATCTCTCTCCTGCATCGATCCAATTTTGCGTTTTTTATCGAGCCTGATTAATTAAAAGTTTACCAAAAAAAAAGTAGGTTCGAAATGGTCCGCTCCAAAATTAACGGAGATGAATAGCCATAGTTCCAATCAGGAAAGACCTGGAGAAAGCGATTACACAAGTATCCAATGCATTCAATTGGGAAAAAGAAACGGAAGCATCATGAGAGGCTTAGCTTTCCCCTTACGATTTGGAGGGGGAATCCCCCTCTTTTTTGATCTTATTCATTCTTCCGTTCAATCAATGGGATTTCTTTGATTCGGGTATATTGGTTATTCTTTGATCGTATATACCCCATCAGGTTTAAATGGGCCAAATAGAATAATACCATGTTTTGGATATCCCGCGTATCGGTATTGGGAGATTTGGTCTGAATCTTCTTTACCACATCTTTTAATTCAAACCAATCGCCCAATGAATACTTATTTAGAACCTCAGAAATCAGGTTGATCTCTTCCGTATGATAGACCATGCTCAGATCCGATAAGCCTACCACTTGATTCATCAAATCTTGATTCTTTTGCTCCAAATCCTCAATTTGTTTCACTGCACTCTTGGATAATCGCTGTTTTTTTAATTGTTGAAGCCCTTTCGATATCAATCGCATTCCTTCGCCCAATTTACTGTTGTCCGAAACTCTCCGGATCACTTGTGATTCAATTTGGTTGATCTCTTCTAGTTTTTGATTGATCTTTTGAAACGTTTTTCGGATCATGCGGTAGTGTACCTTGGTCTCCATCGTTTGATACCAAACATAAATAATCGCAAAACAAGCAAGAACAATGGATAGCAGACTGGCTGCAAAGGTGAGCTGATGGATCAAGACTTCAACACTTGAAACTTTCCATATGAGGAGAATAAATAAATTGTAAGTCATAAATCCAATAATATAGAGGAGATCACGTTTTTTTATTTTTTGCAAAATTTCCTTCATTCTGCCCCGTCTCCTAAAAATCTCATCGGTCAAATTATTATTATACGATGCAATTTATTCATTATTATCATAATTGATTAAACACATAGTGGTCAAATTATTTTTTTAACTACCCTATAAAATATATAGTAAAAAAAGAAATTCACCTATCTTCATATGTTTGGGCGATAAACACTGAAAATAGGTGAAAAAAAAGCGCTTGGTTCCATTCCTGATCAAATCATCCGGTCAGATCAGCGAGTAAAATTTTTATTCTCTTTACGAATGACTCCTGGATAAATAGACAATCACAAATGGACAGTACTAGCGAATCTGCCCCGAACCGGTAACCACATATTTATAACTTGTTAACTCTGGCAAACCCATTGGACCTCTTGCATGGAGTTTCTGAGTAGAAATACCAATTTCAGCACCAAATCCGAATTCGAAACCATCCGTATACCGCGTCGAAACATTGTGATAGACGGTCGCAGCATCAACTTGATCGAGAAATGTATCTATTGCTGTCTGATCTTCAGCCACAATTGCTTCGGAATGCTTGGTTCCATATTGCTCAATATGATCAATCGCCTCATCTACACCGCTTACAATTTTGACTGTCAAAATGAGATCCAAATGTTCGGTCTCATAATCTTCATCCGTCGCTGCGATCACATTCACGGATTTCCCCAACTCTCTTGTCTTCTCGCAACCTCGAATCTCTACTCCTTTTTCCCTCAACAATTGAAGCAGAGAAACCAGATGAGATTGGGCAAAGGCTTGATCAATTAATAATGTCTCAGCCGCATTGCAAACAGAGGGTCGCTGTGTTTTAGCATTCACAGCAATCTTCTTCGCCATCTCGGGATCAGCGGATTGATGAATATAGACATGACAATTCCCGACACCTGTTTCGATCACTGGAACAAACGCCCGTTGCACAACACGCTGAATCAAACCCGCTCCTCCTCTTGGAATCGCCAAATCTACAATTCCTTTGGCTTGGATCAGAATATCGACGGTTTCACGATCCAATTGCTGAATAAATTGAATGCTCTCAGATGGGATATCTGTCTGTTTCAGGGCTTCTGTTAACGCGCGCACCAATGCAAGATTGGACTGGATGGCTTCTTTCCCTCCGCGCAGGATGATGGCATTCCCTGTTTTGATCGCTAAGCCAACAGCATCGACGGTGACATTGGGACGGGACTCATAAATCATCGCAATTAAGCCAAATGGAACTCTTCGCTTCTCAACGATCATCCCATTGGGTCGTTTCCTTGTATCCAAGACCTCTCCCACAGGATCCGGAAGCGAAACCAATTGCCGCAGTCCTTCGATCATTTCCTGCAAACGTTGCTCCGTGATGAGAAGGCGCTCGATTTTTGCTTTCGGTATCCCTTGTGCGTGAGCATTCTTCACGTCCAGTTCATTGGCTTGAAAAATTGAGGTTTTCTCTTTCTCTAAAGTATCCGCCATCCGCAATAAAGCATTGTTCTTATCTTCCGTAGAAATCGAAGCTAAAAAACGCGAGGCTCG
>JANWJM010000066.1 GCA_025449475.1 Thermoactinomycetaceae bacterium | reverse complement strand
TTTGTGTTTTTGTTTTTTCCGTTTCACAGATGATGGGATTCCCATTTCTTGACGATACTTGCTAATCGTTCGACGCGAGATGATTAACCCTTCTTTTTCATTTAAGATTTGAGCGATCATTTGATCTGAGAACGGAGCTTGACTCGGCTCTTGTTGAATCAATTGTTGCATCCACTGTTTGACCTGGTGCACACTTACATCAGCCCCTCTTTGATTGGGGATTCCAGATGGAAAGAAAAAGCGAAATGGAAACAAGCCATGCGGAGTCTGCAAATACTGCTCCCGCGTCGCCCGGCTAAGTGTCGATTCAAGAAAATCGCATTTCTCGGCGATTTGACGAAGCGTTCGCGGTTTGACAGCTAACGCCCCATGTGTTAGAAACTCCTGCTGATATTCCAAAATCGCCTGCGTCACACGAATCAATGTGTCTCGCCGTTGTTCAAGTCCCTTTAAAATAAGACGTGCGGATTTCATCCAGGGTTGAAAATAGCGATACACTTCTTGATTCTTCCCATATAATTGTTGATACTCTGGACGAATGCGGAGCTTTGGCATAAATTCATCATTGTACGTAATGGAGAAACCTTCTTCAGTCTTTTTCACGGTCACATCGGGAATCAAATAGGAAGGTGGTTCTGTATGAAGTTGTCGAGCAGGTTCGGGATCACATGCTCGAATCTCAGCGATCGCCGCTTTAAGTTGCCTTTGATTCACTCCTAGCTCCTCCGCGATATACTCCCAATTCTCCAACGCCAGCTCTTCTAAATAGTGCTCGACAATCTCAATAGCAAGCGGGCTCCGATTCTTTCTCTTTAACTGAATGATTAGACACTCAGCAAGAGACCGCGCCCCAATTCCTGCCGGTTCCAGTGCATGCAATACTTCCAAACAAATCTCCCAATCTTCCTTACGGATGGGGAATTTAGCAGCTACTTCCTCTTGCTCAATATCCAAATAACCACGTTCATCGAGTGAGCCAATGAGATATCGACAGAGTTGCTCTTGAACCATCGAAAGCGAAAAATTCACCAATTGTTTTTCAAGTTGATCCACAAACGAGAGACGATCTTCGGCAAATTGCTCCCATGAAGGTGCATCGCTATGTTTCTGGCTCATCCGTTTGTGATCACTTGAGGAATACTCAAACTCAATCAGGGGATTCTCTTCCAAATGTTCATGGAGGAACTCGTGCAATTCCAGTGACGAATACTGCAAAATCTGGATCACTTGCTTCAGTTCCGGCGTTATAATCAGCTGAAGCTGTTGGCTCGGTTCTAGTTGCATCCCGATTTGCATCTACAACCTTTCCCCCTTCTGTTGGGCTCTTTTCGTTATAATTTTATCATATATAAAAATAAGATTGCCGTCATTCGCAAAAATATGGTATAATGTGATTCGTCTCCATAAATATGCGCCTATAGCTCAGGGGATAGAGCGCTGGTCTCCGGAACCAGGCGCCCAGGTTCGAATCCTGGTAGGCGCACCACCAAACAGTGAATCGAGCCGGACTGGGAAAACATCTTAGAAAAGATGCAACCAGGACGTGAGCGAGGAAAGTTGTCTCAAGGCTGAGAGGTCGCATTTCTTGCGATCTCCTTTTTTGTTCAGTAATATAGACAAGATTCATAACGATTTACGTGAGGATCGTGGAAAGATTTACTTTAAAGCAGGACACTGGAATATTTTGACATCCATGGGTTGAATACGATTGAAGACTGTCAAAAACATAAGAATAGATCCTATAAGGTATCACCGTAAAGTGGATTTGCTCCCTGTGATTTTAATCATCCCTGTGCCACTTTGCAATGGAGTGGCTATTTTTTATTTTCTCACAAAGTTTCTGCTTGATTTTGACCTTTCTTGACCTTTAAGGTATAATAAAAGAAACTACATGGAATGGAGGGTCTACGATGAATCTTGTGCCAATGGTAGTCGAACAAACCAATCGTGGTGAACGTTCATATGATATCTATTCCCGCTTATTAAAAGATCGAATTATTTTATTAGGAAGCCCCGTAACAGATGAGGTTGCCAACCTCATTATTGCACAACTCCTTTTTCTACAAGCGGAAGATGCTGAAAAAGATATCTCATTATATATAAATTCTCCTGGTGGATCGATTACAGCGGGTATGGCGATCTATGACACCATGCAACTCGTGAAACCAGACGTCCAAACCATCTGTGTAGGCATGGCGGCTTCGATGGGCGCGTTTTTGCTTGCAGCAGGGACCAAAGGAAAACGCCTCGCGCTTCCCAACAGTGAAATCATGATCCACCAACCCATGGGAGGCGCTCAAGGTCAAGCATCCGACATTGAAATTTCGGCGAAGCGCATCCTACGAACACGCGACCGTATCAACCGTCTGCTATCTTCCTTCACGGGTCAACCTCTATCCAAAATCGAGAAGGATTCGGATCGTGATTTCTTTATGAGTGCGCTCGAAGCCAAAGAATATGGTCTAATCGACGATGTGATTGAAAAGAGCAACTCATAAATACAGCAGCCTTTAGACAAACTCTAAAGGCTGTTTCCCTTTTTGAAAGAAGCGAAATTTCTAACGATTTTAACCATGAAGAGACTCATTGGACTTCTGTATATCCTTGTGACCCACCGAACCGCTTCTACCATTACATCCAGATCAACAACCTTTACGGATCAAATTATCGTGTGTTCACGCTTAGTTGGATAAATAAAAGTCCTCGTTTCTTAATTTTATTTCGGTCAATATCAAGCAACTGATAATCAAAAATTCTGCAATCGAAACGATTATGGCACTCTGAATCAGTAAGGCGACAGTCCCTAAACCAAATGCGCACACCATTCCAATCAGTAGGATTGGCCAACGGTTTTTCTGCCAAAGTACAAATCCTGCAATGAAT
Organism: Thermoactinomycetaceae bacterium; assembly: GCA_025449475.1. Taxonomy (GTDB): domain Bacteria; phylum Bacillota; class Bacilli; order Thermoactinomycetales; family Thermoactinomycetaceae; genus JANWJM01. The sequence goes on along the minus strand of JANWJM010000066.1, from coordinate 2,657 downwards.
AGCGGGATGACGGTTAGAAAGATCACCATCGATACATGATGGTCATGGGGTAAATACTGAAGAATCCCATATTGTCGATAGGGTTCTAAGGTATTCCAAAGAATCTCTGTATAGACCCCGATCACTGTCACTGCGAATGTATATACGTTAAAAATGATGCGGGTTGAAAGGTATTCTGACCATTCTACTTGCAATCGACGTAGAATATCCCATGCAATAAATACAAATGTAGGTGTTAAAAAGACTTTCAACAGATAGCGGAGTAGACTGAGAACCTCTAATGTATCCCCTGTTCCAATCCACTGACCAATGGTCAAAATCAAATTATCATAAATGAAAGCAACCTTGATAAATAGTAGCCACGATGTGCCCCAAAAAGAGGACTCTCGAAAAGAACGTAACCCCCACCAAAAAAAGACAAAATAAAACAGTGTCAAAACTGGATGCAAAACAGCGCCCATTCTTTCCTCCAACCTCTTCAACAGAAAGTAGTTTCTCTCAACTATCCATCATATCGACAGTATCAGCAGAAAATACACTGAATATGTGACATGATCTTAACATTTCTAAGGGGGGTCAATTGGTTTGACTCACAATCTCCACCAATGCTTCTACTGCTTTTTGCTCATCTGTACCCTCAGCAATAATGGTGATTTCGGTTCCTTTCGCTACTGCCAAACTCATCACACCCATGATGCTTTTGGCATTTACTTTTTTATTTCCTTTCACAATATAAATGTCAGAATGATATTGATTGGCTTCTTGAACAAATCGTGCAGCTGGTCTCGCGTGTAATCCGGTTTCCAGCCTAACAATTACACTTCGTTCAACCATCGACATCTCTCCTTTGCTCTTCCTGATTCTTTCTTAATTTCTCTGCAATTTGATTTAACTTCCTGAGTCGGTGATTCACTGCTGATTTGGTCATTTTTCCACTTGGTAAAAGCTGACCTAATTCAGCCAAACTTGCTTCGGGGTATTGTAGACGCAGTTTTGCTACTTCCAGCAATTTTGGATCTAACTGATCCAAACCAATTTCTTTTTCGATGAGCCGAATATTCTCAACTTGTTTCATCGCAGCCTGAATGGTTTTATTTAAGTTTGCGGTTTCACAATTGACAATGCGATTGACGGAATTTCGCATGTCTTTCATAATTCTTACATTTTCGAAATGCAGCAACGAAGGGTGGGCGCCAATAATATTTAAAAACTCACCAATTTTATCTCCTTCTTTAATATAAACCATATATCCTTTCTTTCTTGCAATCGTTTTCGCATGGAGACGAAATTGGTTCATCAAATCACATAGTGCCTCACAATGATCATGATACGTCGAAATCATCTCCAAATGGTAAGAGCCACTATCTGGGTCATTCACAGAACCCGAAGCCAAAAACGATCCCCGTAAATAAGCGCGCTTACAACATGTATGATGGATCAAAGCGGCAGCGATTCCTGAGACCCTCTCAAAGCGATCAGTAAAGATTTTCAGATCGGTTAAAATTTCTTGTACATGATCCACCAGACGAATCATATACACGTAATTTTTCTTTAATCGAGCCTTTTTTCGTACAATCACTTCTGGATGAATGTGATACAAATCTTTGAGCAGAGAAAATAAATAACGAGCAGTTGAAGGATTCTCCGTTGAAATTTCCACAACCGACTTCCCATTGGCAATTTGAATACTTCCATTTAATCGCACCAATGCAGAACATATTGCCTTTCTACAACAAGGTTTCGATGCTTGTTGTGTCAATTCCCTCTTTATCTCAGATGTAAAGGACATGTCGTTTCCTCCTAACTGCTTTCGATCCTCTTCATCTGATTGGTGACCAACTGATAGATATGTTTACTGATCCGCTCTGCATCATGTCGGATGACCGATTGATACAACAAAAGGTTATCAGCAATAACATGACAACCCAACCGATAAATCTGTTCAATATCGGGTCTTACCATTTGTTGATTTTTTTGCGCATATTGTTTTTGGATGGAACGCGGTGGGACTTGATTATTGATAATCACAACCTCAAACAATCGCTCACCCACATGATCATAGATGACTTTTACATGATCGGAAGCAGAGAATTGATCTGTTTCCCCAAGCTGCGTCATGACATTACAGACATATATTTTTCGAGCGCGTGAAGCCCGGATTGCATCTGTCATATCTTTGACCAAAAGATTGGGAAGAATACTTGTATAGAGGCTACCAGGACCGATTACAATCCCATCCGCTTGCTCAATCGCTTGCAACGCTTCTGCTAATGGCCGTGGTTCGGGAGGTTCAAGAAAGACGCGTCGAATACGCTTTTTGGCTTTTGGAATTTGAGATTCACCTTGCACGATGGTCCCATCTGTCATTTCAGCCAACAAGACAACATCTTGTTCACTCGCCGGCAACACCCTTCCTCGAACCGCTAACACACGGCTCATCTCTTTGACCGCTTGTGTGAAATCTCCAGTGATTTCTTTCAAAGCAGCTAGCATCAAGTTCCCCAGCGTATGCCCTTCCAACCCACCACCATTTTGAAAACGGTACTGAAACACGCTCTCTAGCAAAGGCTCTGTATCTGCCAGCGCAACCAATCCATTCCGAATATCACCGGGAGGGGGCATCTGCAGATCATTTCGCAAACGCCCTGAACTCCCTC
>JANWJM010000065.1 GCA_025449475.1 Thermoactinomycetaceae bacterium | reverse complement strand
GATTTTGGGGAAAATGTCGTACTCCAGACTCGATACGCTTTCGATAGGGATCATATCAAGCACGGCAGTTTCCATTAGATACAGTCCAACATTCATCCACGAGGATTTAGATGGTTTTTCGCTCCAGTTGCGTATCACGTTATTTTTTCCGAATTCCAAGATACCGTATTTCAATTGATATTGAAATTCCTTCACCGCCACGGTAACCATCGCATGAGATCGAGAATGTTGTCTTTTCATGGATTCTATGTTAACGTTTATCAGAATGTCTCCGTTCATGACGAGAAACGTTTCGCTGAGCTCGTCGGCAGCCGTTTTGAGTTGTCCAGCTGTACCCAACGGTCGCGATACTCTATACTTCAAAGAGACGCCCCATTTGCTTCCATCATTGAAATATTCTTCAATAAAGCGTCCAAGATATCCTGTCGCGAGAATTATCTCGTGAATGCCTTGTCCTTTCAAGAATTCAATGGTGTGCTCCAGAATGGGTTTATTTCCAACTGGCAACATGGCTTTGGGCATAACGTACGTTAAGGGCCTCAGCCGAGTACCTAGCCCCCCTGCAAGTATCACGGCCTTCAATTTGCTACAGCCCTAAACCAATTCACAGTTTTCCGCAATCCTTCATCGAGATCTACTTCTGGTGTATAACCTAACAAATCCCGCGCTTTTTGAAGCGATGGAAGGCGACGAGGAGTATCGCCCTGTACTCTCGGTAAATGTCTGATCCCGATTCTTTCATCAGTCTTCCCACACGCTGCAATAGTTCTCGCAGCTAGCTCATTTATTGATACTTCTCCTTCATTACCCCGGTTGAATATTTCTGCATCTTTTCCTTTGCGCATGGAGCTCAACATTATTCCTTCGATGATATCTGAAACATAGGCAAACGACCTTGTTTGGGTTCCATCACCAAAAATCTCTAGATCCTGTCCAGCTAATGCCCTCTTTATGAAAATAGAAACCACCTGCCCGTATGGCGATCCGTCCAATCTTGGGCCGTAGGTATTGAATAATCTGAGGCAGGTCACTCCAATCCCGTACTCTTTCTGGTAGGCGAAGCAAAGATGTTCATCACACAACTTACTTATTGCGTAGGACCAACGGGTAACTTCGGGAGAATCAAAAACTAATTGAGCGGTCTCAGGCGTAGGAAATTCTGTTGGATATCCGTAAACCTCAGAACTTGAAGCAAAAATGATTCTTTGTATTCCGTTACGATTTGCCGCTTTCAACACATTCTCGGTAGTCTTGATATTCGTCTCGATTACAAAACGAGGATTTTCATAGAAGAACCTGGTTCCGTTCACAGCAGCTAGATGAAATATCACTTCAGCATCTCGGATCTGTTCATTAGCAAACTCGGGTAACGAGAGATCTCCCTGCGCGAATGCGAAATTCCTCGATTTTTCCGCGCCCTCAATGTTAGAAAGATTTCCTCGGCTGAGATTATCGAGGCAAAGAACTTCCTGCTGACGGTCCAAGAGACCTTCGACTAGATGAGATCCAATGAAACCTGCTCCTCCAGTGACGATAACTTTCATTCGAGGGACGATGCCCTCCCCAATCCTGCAAAGCGCAGTCCGGATCGTACTACTCTTTGTTTTTCTAAGATATTTCTGCCATCTATTAGGATGCACCCATGTTTTGCTACCTGTCTTATTTCGTCGAGATCCAAATTCCTGAATTCTTCGTGATCCGAACAAAGCACTATTGCAGAGGAGTCTCTGGCGGCATCTTTCATTGATTTCACAATATCAACTTCTGGAAGCAAACTTCGACTTGTTTCAATAGAGACACGTGGATCGAAAGCCCATAACTTGAATCCTTTTACTAACAATTTTCTCGCGATGGGAATAGCGACGGTCCCCCGGGTGTCGTCTGTCCCTGCTTTGAAGGCGATTCCGAGAAGAGCAATGGTTTTCTCAGAACTCGTTGCCTGGAGCTTACTTGCAACGAATTCTGCAAACTTGATCGGCATTGACTCGTTCGTTTTACGACCTGAAGCAATGACCGACAAGTCATTTTTCTGGCGCACCATTGAAATCGGAATGTACGGATCCTTGTTGAGACAACTTCCTCCAACACCGCAACCAGGAATGAGCATCTTTGTTCGCGGGCTTGAGTTGGCTGCTTTGATGGATTCGATGACGTCGATTCCAAACTCCTCGCAGTAGAGAGAGAATTCGTTGGCTAATGCGATATTTGTGTCCCGATATACGTTATCGATGATCTTCGCCATCTCCGCTACCTCTGGATGGGAAACTACACGACACTCGCAACCAATGCTCTCGAAAAATTCAAGGGCTGACCGAGAACTTCTTTGGTCAATGCCACCAATAATGTGCGGTACTTTCACGATTTCCGATAGTGCAGCACCCTCAACTAATCTCTCGGGACAATAGGCTAATGAAAAGTCAGCAGTGCTCGAAAGTCCACTGGCTCGTTCTAATCTGGGCTTAATTCTTCCCCTGAGCGTTCCAGGTGGGATCGTGCTCCGATAAATAACAAGCTGATGGGGTCGCAAAATCTTGCCAACCGAGTCTGTAAATTCGTCTATAGAGGATAGGACAGGCTCTCCCTTGGAATTAACCGGAGTGCCCACCGTTACAATGATAATCCAGGAATCCGACAATTCTTCAAATGATTCTACCAACTTCAAATTAGACCTAACAGATTCTGAATCGAGTAGTTCCGATAACCCGCTCTCGAAGAAAGGTGTTTTCCCTTCTCGAATTAGTGAGATAATACCAGGATTAGAGTCATAGCCGAGAACTTTCAGACCCAGCGACGCAATTTTAGCTGCAAGTGGCAAACCAACATGTCCTAATCCAATGATCGAGATCTGCTTGTTGGATGCCAAAGCCTAAGGTACCTTTTTCAACAGGAAGTTCAAATCCATATTTCTAAGCTTACCATTCCGAAACATATTCTAGTTTCATTCATGAAATCGTTAAAATCATATTGACCATTTTTCCCAGATCAACTCAATATTTTCGCTCAAAATGTCATCAATAGAAAACAATTGGCTTGTTTCGAGGGGGTCATACTCGGAAATATGGAAGCAATTAGAGCAAGACTCGCTTCCCTGTTCCAGTTGGCTCGAGCAGTCTTCTGAATGGTATGACTTTGAAAAAAATTCCATCTCGAAGAAACCACTTTCTTTTGTCTTCAAGAGACAAGGCCGTGCAATCGGCGGAATAAGATACTGGGAAAGTAGAACCCGCGTAGGAAATTATCTAACTGCCTTAGGAGGTCCAATTTGGATTCCGGGAGAAGAGTATGAAGTAGGGGAACAGCTCGCACGAGGAGCAAGAGAGCTTCGCCGTAAGTATCTCTTTATCTTGATACACACAACGCCGTTCTATGAAGTAGATCTTTCGAAATTTGGGTTGGCACATCTTCTTCCACGCGGCTATTCGTTTATCGTTGATCTAACCGTGGATGTTGATAAGTTATGGAAGAATATTGAAAAGAGATCCAGAGGAGCAATAAACAAAGCGACTAAAAACGGACTTGATGCGAGAATAGCTGAAAATTTCCACGATTGGGAATTATTCTATGAGCTACAGATCGAGCATTCCAAGAAAAAGAAGTTTGAAAATCTTGCATACGATCAAAAAGAAATTCGGGGGCTCTATGATTTGAGCTTAGAATCCAAGGTTGCATTGCATCTTTGTTTCAAGAATGATAAGCCAGTTGCCGCTGTTTTGTGGTTCCTATCAAGAAAACTAATGGTCCTTCATAGAAACGCTTGGGTGAACGAAGAAAAATTGAATCCGAATAATTTGTTGATGTGGCATTCATTTCTATGGGGTAAGAATCACGGCTTCTTTAAGGCAGATTTGGGAGGGGCGCCCGTGCCAGGCCCTGGCGTGCAAAGGGGCATATACGACTTCAAGAGAAGCTTCGGAGGTCGGACTGTTTATCATAACCGCTATTATCAGGGAAGATTGTATGGCGCAGCCTTCAAAATTGCCAAACAGGTTCCAGGAATCGGAGAGATTGTTCGAAGGATAAGCCGTGGAGTTATGTAATTATTTTCTACGAGGTGTATAATCTCTGTTGTTTACTCGGAATTATTCAATTGTCAAATCGTTGATCAAATGTAATTCCCGGTCGGCTTCGTCTCGCCAATCTAAATTCGCACTCATAGTAAGTGCAATCTTCCGCATCGACGATCTCTTTTCTTTATCAAATAAAAGAAACGATATTTCTTTTGCAAGCAATTCGATATCGCCGACGGGTACTCTGACTACTGCGTTCCCAAAAAAATTGTAAGCAGGGAGAGCGTATACGACTGCAGGTAATCCACACGAAAGAGCTTCGGAAATCACAACTCCCCATCCTTCTTCATAACTGGGAAACACAAAAATCTGTGCAGACTTTAGCAGCCCGAATTTTTGTCTGCCTGAAACAACTCCGTAAAGCGTGACGTTGTTTTCTAGGCCCAGGGTCCGTATCGATTCCTCAACTGGCTCACCGGATTTCTGTCCAGCGAGGCACAAAGTTTGAGATGGGAAATTCTTGATGACCTTTTTCCATGCTTGAAGTAGGTCAAAGACGCCTTTTTTTTGCGTGAGCCTTCCTAAGAACACTGCATCGAAATTCTCTTCTAGCGGAAAAGAGGAAGCAACCTCATCTAGGTTCAATCCCATTCCAATACTTCTTATTCTGGCTGAGTCAAAGCCGTAATTTTGTAAAGTCTTTCTTTGACTCTCAAAAGTAAAAACATAACAATTTCGAATCAACTCGAAACCGATAATCTGTTGAACCCAGTTAGTAAGCGAGACGAGTTTGGACTGGTACTTGGAAGCTTCCGAAGGAAGAGGAAATACATGGTATAGATGAACGATGTAAGATTTTCCCGCAGAAAAAAGCTTCAAAAGACGCAGGATAAAATTATCAGGCAGATAGTGACTGGTCGCGCATATTGCATCGTATCCTCGTTGAGAAATAATTTGTGGCGTCATCATTGCCCTGAATATCCTCAAAACATAGATCAAAGTCACTCCGAATTTTGCTCGCGCGAGCAATTGGTAAAAAGGAGGATCGCTAATCATAATCGTTTTACAGTTAATCCCTTCACGTTTTAGAAACAACTTGCCGGTTTCTGTTGTGATCACAGTGACCCCAACCCCTATCCTCTGCCAATTGAGAATCATCTCGATCATTCTTTTCATCCCTCCACTGATGTATCCTGGAGTCAGCGCCTCTTCAAAAGAGAGAAGAATAGCGGACCAGAT
>JANWJM010000064.1 GCA_025449475.1 Thermoactinomycetaceae bacterium | reverse complement strand
AGCGAGATAAAAATAAGGCACGTCCCCTGCCAACTCGAGTGAAGTGCTTTTTACTCTAGAATCCATCCGGATACAACCAAATCACCGATTTACATCAACAAAATTCCCACAGCTGAAACCACAGCAATCACAATCCCTGCAGCCATAAAAAGAATTTGGAAACCTGTGCCCTTTTGATCAAGATGCATAAAGAAATATAGCTGAAGAATCACTTGAATTGTGGCAAGGACTAAAAGGATTGGAACTAACAGTTGCATGGTAATGATATTGGTCGCGACGAGGTAAAAGGCGATAGCGGTTAATACAATCATCACCGCGAACGCAATGACATGCTTTAAAGCTTGTGACTTATTCGCCGATGCCCCATTCTGTTTGGCCATCTTGTTATCCCACCTTCCCTAAGAGATAAACAAGGGTAAAAATAAAGACCCATACCACGTCAATAAAATGCCAATAGAGTGTAGAAACAAAAACTTTAGGGGCCGTCTCTTTAGTGATCCCTCGACGCGCCACTTGAATAATCAATCCTGTAATCCAAAACAATCCAAAGGTCACATGTGCGCCATGCGTTCCGACCAATGTGTAGAACGATGAGCCAAAAGCACTGCTGACAAATGTATGCCCCATCGACGTATAATGCACAAACTCATAAATCTCGAGAATCAAAAAGGCCAGTCCTAATAACACCGTAACACCTAACCAAAACTGTACACCTTTTTGCTTCTTTTGATTCAGTGCATTCACTGCAAACACACTTGTTAAGCTGCTTGTTAAAAGCAAACCTGTGGCCACCGCCACCAAACCTAAATCAAAAAGATCTTGCGTGGTGGGTCCCCCCATGTTTTGCCCACGCAAAGCAAGGTAGGTTCCAATGAGACAAGCAAAGAGAACCGTCTCAGCAGCGAGAAATAACCAAAAACCAAGAATTTTATTCTTTCCTTCGAGGGTAGAAGATTCTAAATGTTCGGTGGCAGTTTCTGCTTGTGATTCCATTATGCTTTCGCCTCCTTCTCTACCCCAGTCAATTCATCGGGCTGTATATGATAACCGGGATCATGTTCATAAGACCGGATAAACATCACAATAAAGAACAGGATCAAACCAAGAGCTCCCATCTCATACCCTCTTGTAATAAAACCAAAACCGGATATAAACATTGCTAATGACATTAAAAAGGGCAGATAGGTTGGCGACGGCATATGAATTTCTCCCAATGGCTCAGATGGCTCGATTTCTTTCCCGGTCTGCTTGGAGATCCAAAACTGATCATATGCCCGTATAAGTGGTAATTGTTTAAAGTTATATGCCGGCGGAGGCGAAGGAATCGCCCATTCCAATGTTCGACCATTCCAAGGATCAGCCGGTGCATCCGCTTTCCGTCTGAAACTCTGAATGATATTGTACATAAAGGCCAGTGTTCCAATCGTCATCCCGATAACTCCGATGGTACTGATAATATTCAGGGTTTGTAAGATCGGAACATCGTTGTAGGTGAAAACACGACGCGGCATTCCAAAGAGTCCCAAGAAATGTTGCGGGAAGAAGGTCAAATGGAATCCAATGATAAATGGCCAGAAATGCCACTTTCCTAATCGCTCATCCAATTTCCGTCCAAACATTTTCGGCCACCAATAATAGGCACCTGCAAAGAGTCCAATTACCGTACCGCCTACCATTGTATAATGGAAATGAGCAACCACAAAATAGGTATCTTGATATTGGAAATCAGCGGGCGGCAATGCGACCATAACCCCTGTCATTCCCCCCATCACAAAAGTAGGAATAAAACCTACAGCGAACAACATGGGGGTCTTGAAGTCGAGCTCTCCTCCCCACATGGTAAAGAGCCAGTTAAACACTTTAATCCCAGTAGGAACAGCAATGGTCATCGTTGCGATCGCAAAGACTGAGTTCGAGACGGGACCTAATCCCACTGTATACATATGGTGCACCCACACCATAAACCCTAAAAATCCAATTAATGCTACTGCAAACACCATCGAGTTATAGCCAAATAAACGCTTTTTCGAAAAGGTACTAATTACTTCAGACATGATCCCAAAGGCTGGCATAATCACAATATAAACCTCTGGGTGACCAAAGATCCAGAACAAGTGTTGCCAGATGACATGGCTTCCACCCATCGCATGATCAAAGAAGTTTGCACCAAACAGACGATCAAACATGAGTAAGAGAAGCCCCACTGTAAGTGCTGGCATCGCAAACAACAGCAAAGCAGAAGTCACCAATGTTGTCCAAGTAAACATGGGCATCCGCAAAAATGTCATCCCAGGTGCGCGCATATTGATAATCGTCACGGCAAAGTTCACTGCACTCATTAACGTTCCGATTCCTGTAATCTGCAACCCAAGGACATAATAATCGACACCTGGTCCTGGACTAAACTCATTTAAAGCCAAGCTTGTATAAGAGGTCCAACCAGCATCAGGTGCTCCTCCAAAAAACCAACTTAGGTTAAGAAGAATTCCACCAAAAGAGAATAACCAGTAACCCAGCGCATTCAAAAAAGGAAAGGCCACATCACGCGCTCCAATTTGCAAGGGGACAACCACGTTCATCAAACCAAAGATCAGCGGCATCGCTGCTAAAAAGATCATGGTTGTGCCATGCATGGTGAGTACTTGGTTATAAGCATCACCAATTAGAAAGTCATTACCTGGAGCCACGAGTTGTATACGAATGAGAAGCGCTTCAATTCCACCAATGACAAAGAAAACAAGACCAGAGATAAAGTAAAGAATACCGATCTTTTTATGGTCAACGGTTGTAATATAATCCCAAACGACCGAATTTTTCACTTGGTCTAAAAATCTTTGATTATAGCCCCCTGTCAAGATTGCTGTTAAAAACAGAAGAGCCACAGTAACGATAATCAGCGTACCCAATTTAATCCCTCCTTTGTTTCATGATGTCCTCTATTTTTCGGTTTTGGATTTTCTATTCATCAGATAATGCGTCAATGCATCTAGCTCATCTTCTTGTAGATAGTTAATTTTTGGCATACGCGTACCGGGTTTTAGATCTTCTGTGTGTTTAATCCATTTCTTCAGGTTTGCTTCTGTATTAGGTAACATACCAGCAATTGTTTCCCTTAGCGCAAAGTTGTTTAATTCAGGTCCTGGGACTTGTGGCGTAGCACCAGCATGACAACCCATACAATTCTGCTTGTACAGGGCTTCCCCTTTTTTATCGATTTCGGAAACGGCTTGTTTGGGAGGTTGTTTCATGGAAGCTACCCATTTGTCAAAATCGGCCTGCTCTTTCGCATAAACCTTAAAATCCATCAAAGAGTGTCCAGGACCACATAACTCAGCACATTTCCCTTGATATTCCCCGGGTTTTTTCGCGTCTAACCACATATGATTGATTCGTCCGGGGACAACATCTGTCTTTCCTCCAAGATTCGGAACCCAGAATGAATGGAGAACATCTTTTCCTTCAAGTTCAAGACTTACCTTTTTATTCACAGGAATCACTAATTCCTGTGCAGTAGTGATTCCCAAATCGGGATACTGAAATTCCCACCAGTATTGATAACCAATCACTTTCACCTTGATGACATCATCACCTTGGGGCTTTTCATCCAAGTCGAACGTGTATTTAACAGTGGGAAAAGCGAGAACGATAAGCGCAATAATAGGTATGACCGTCCAAATGACCTCTAATTTTGTATTTCCATGCACTTGTTCGGGCATCCGTTCAATGCCTTTTCTTTTTCGATAGCGAATAAGCACATATATATATATGGTAATCACAATCGCAAAAACACCGAGCATAAGCATAATACTCCAGTTGATGAGGTCTAGTTGTATTTCACCAGCAGATCCAGAAGGATCAAGCGCATTCAAACGCTGGTCAATGCTACAACCCGACAGTGCAGCGAGTGCAATTAAAACAACTGGTAATAGGTAGCGCCACTTTCGTTGATTCATCCACTACTTACCTCACTTTCTACCGAAAACATGAAAATTTGATGACACCATCAAATTTTCACCGATTGATCCATTCCATTAGCCCAACATCCATAATCATGACAAAAAAGATGATCGTCAAATAGAGCAAAGAGAACAAAAACATCTTTTTCGCCCATTTATTATCATCTCTTGCGCGAAATCCTTGTATCGCAAGACCTACATATATCATCCCTACAATTGACGAGACGATGAGATAAAGCCAGCCTGATACACCCGTGTAAAATAATATCAGCGATGAAGGCAGTAACATAAGCGTAAAGAAAAGCAATTGTTTTTTCGTTTCTAGAAATCCTTTCACTACTGGCAACATGGGAATTGACGCTTTTTGATATTCTTCAGACTTTAACATAGCAAGTGCGAAAAAATGAGGAGGTTGCCATGCAAAGAGGATAAAAAAAAGCGCCCAAGCAGATAAATCTAAGGATTCGGTATAAGCGGTCCAACCGATGACGGGTGGCACAGCGCCCGAAATCCCACCGATGACAGTACTAAGTGTACTGGTTCTTTTTAGCCACATTGTATAAACCACAACATATATAAAAAAACCAATAAACGCTAAAAAGGCAGCCAATGGATTTACCCCAATTGCCAACACGAAAAATCCGGCAACAGAGAAAAAGATTCCTAACCATAAAGCGGTAGAGGGTTTCATTCTCCCATCCGCTACTGCCCGATTTCTTGTTCGCTTCATAAATGGATCAATATCACGATCATAGAAATTGTTTAAAGTACAACTTCCTGCAATCACAAGCATGGTGCCAAATAGTGTGAATAGCAACAGTGGAAGATGCTGAAATGTTTGGAGACCAGCAGCGAGCCAAAAACCAGCAAAAGTAACCAACATATTATGAGTGTTAATTCCTGGCTTTGTCACTTCCAGGTAATCTCTCCATGTTTTATTTACCGTTTTTGTCACTGAATCATTTACAGTTGCTTGCTGGACAATTGATCTTTCCATGATGACTGACCTCCTTTCATGAGAAATTGGCATGTCATTCATGTGTGTATTCACTCTTCCACTTGGCTCAATATCAACATCATTTTAGTTGAACAACTCCCTAACTGCAAGAGTAGCCTAAAAAGGTTCATAAACTGTTCTATTTATAAATGATTACATAAAAAAAACCTTATCATTCACATTTATAGTTTGTGAAATCAAAGGGAAAGTTAAACAAATTATTTTTTCGATATTATCTCACTCTTTTTCAACCATTTGATCACTTCAACTGCCGTTCCGGTATCATCGGATTGGATCCGAAAATCATCCATTAACATGGCCACATGCGAAAGTCCCTTTTTCTCTTTATTTGTCTTTGTATGAACATTTCTTAATAACTCATCGATATCGGGAATACCTGGACCTAAATCTCGAACATTGATAAAAAGTCCAGTTCGTCCATCTTTCTCTATGAGCTCCACAGTAATCATACCCTCTTCAGCATGCTGAATAATATTTCGGGCAAGCTCAGAGATCGATTGTACGATACGAGATTGGTCAACTTCACCAAAACCAATCTTTTTCGCAATCTCGCGAACTTCACTTCTCATATAGACAATATCCCACTCAAAATGTATTTGGAATGTTTTACGCACAACTTTTCCCTCCATCGACAAGAATCCTTTTCTCTTTCGCTCTATCTGTAACCAGCTTCCGATGTAGACAAATTTTGCACACGAAACAGATGCGCATACATTCCATTCTGTTCCATTAACTCTAGATGAGTTCCTTGCTCTTTCACCTGCCCTTGATCAATGTAAATAATTTGATCAGCGTGCGTAATCGTCGATAAGCGATGAGCAATAATAATCGTTGTTCGATTATGTTTCAAGCGATCTAGAGCTTCCTGAACGAAATGTTCTGATTGCAAATCCAAAGCTGATGTCGCCTCATCCAAAATAAGTATTGAAGGATTTTTTAAAAAGACTCTTGCCAAAGCTAACCGTTGTTTTTGACCTCCTGAAAGTTTCACCCCACGCTCACCGATCTCGGTCTCATAACCGTTGGGCAATTCCATAATAAACTCATGAGCGTTGGCATCAGCTGCCGCTTTTTGAACTTCTTCCATTGTTGCATCGGGCTTTCCCATTCGTATATTTTCAATCACGGTTCCACTAAACAAAAAATTTTCTTGCAAAACTAACCCAATCTGTTTTCGTAAACTATTCATGGTTATTGAGTGAAGATCCTGCCCATCAATAAAGATTTTACCACGAGTCGCATCATAAAATCGTGGAATTAAAGAAATTAATGTGGATTTTCCTCCACCACTCGGTCCAACCAAGGCAACCGTTTGGTTAGGTATGATCTGTAGATGAATATTTTTTAGCACCCAGTCTTGATCTTGATGGTAACGAAAATAGACATCCTGAAAACGAATATGTCCTTGGCTATACACAAGTTCCTTTGCATGAGGTTGATCCTGAATATCATACGGCTCATCCAAAAATTCAAACACACGATCCATCGATGCATGCGCTTGTGTTAAGATGGTGGATGAATTCACCAGACGGCGTACCGGATTGTAAACCAAACCCATATAGCCATAGAACGCAGTCATCTCCCCCACTGTCATCTTTCCATGCAATACTTGATAGGTGGAGACAACGATCACAAGAATGGGAGCAAGATCCGTAATCGTGTTAATCGCTGCAAACGTTCGTGCCACCCATTTCGTTTGTTGAAGAGCACGATCAAGAAAATGCGAATTTTTCTCTCTAAAGTTTTCTTCTTCTCTCTCTTCTAGGTGGAAGGAACGAATCACTGAGATGCCTTGAATTCGTTCATGGAGATGCCCTTGGAGTTCAGCTAATGCTTGAGATCGCTCTTTGGTTGACAACTTCATATTTTTATAAAAAAATCTCACAGAAACCATATAGAGAGGAAAGATTGCAATCGACACAAGACTCATCACGGGATTCATCCAGAACATAATGGAAAAAGCGATCAATAAGGTGATCATATCTAACCAGATATTCATCATTCCCGTAACTACAAATTCCTTGGTCTGCTCAACATCATGGATCACACGCGAGATTATCTGACCTAATTTTTGACGATGGTAATAATTTAACGATAATTTTTGTAAATGGGTAAACAAGCGATGACGGATATCAAATAATATTTTATTTCCCGTCCATTGCGCAAAATACTGCCTGAAATATTCGATGGGGTATCTGATCATGGTGAAGATGAGAAGGACCCCAACCATCAACCAAGTTAACTTTTTCATTTTCTCCTGGAGAGGAATCGAAGACAGAATCAAATCATCGACGGCATATTTGAGAAGGAGAGGTAGTAGAAGTGGAATCCCGAACTTGAGAATGCCAATAATCATCGTGAGGAAAATCTTACTACGATAAGGTTTCACGAATTGTAGATAACGGCGTATGCTCTCCACAACTTCCATCTCCCAAAATAGCATTTCTACTATTATAACAAACGATATTTGAATAAGACCATCTCAACAAAAAAAAACCCCATAGGGGTTCAAGTAAAAACTATATTTTAGTGCCGTGCCTTTTCAAGTGCTGGCAGTAATTTCGGATTCAAGATTTTGATATACGTACCTTTCATTCCCAACGAGCGCGATTCCACGACTCCGGCACTTTCCAATTTGCGAAGTGCATTGACGATGACAGACCGAGTGATCCCTACACGATCCGCGATTTTACTCGCTACCAATAAACCTTCCAAGCCATCCAGTTCATTAAAGATATGTTCTGCCGCCTCCAATTCACTAAAGGAGAGTGAATTGATCGCTAACTGAACGACCGCACGACTCCGAGCCTCTTCTTCCACTTCTCCCGCTCGACCACGCAAAATCTCCATCCCTACAACAGTCGCACCATACTCACCCAAGATCAGATCTTCATCTACAAAAGGTTCATTGAAACGGGAAAGGACAAGAGTACCTAGATGATCACCGCCACCGATGATTGGAATTAGAGTGGTAAAGCCATTTTTGAACATATCTTTGACTTCTGATGAGAGGAGAGCATGAGAATTTTCATTCTCTACATTGGGGACCGTTTTATCTACGTCCATTAGCATTTTTGCAAAATCAATTGGTACAGCCCGCTCGGAAAAATATCGTTGAATCTGATCCTCATCCGTCTCATGATGAATCGCAAACCCAAGCAATTTACCATCTGGACTAATCACGTAAACATTGGAAGAGATGACATCACTTAATGCCTCCGCAACCTCATCAAAGTTCACCAAATGATGACCTACATTTTTTTGCAGAATTCTTGAGATCCGACGTGTTTTGTTTAACAAATCCATGAAAAATCCTCCTAATGTGAAAAGTTAGTGTATTGTTAACGGGGTCCAATTTTTTGTCTACTAGAGACGAATGGACGAAGTTTTTCTGGGTTGAAGAGGTGATAAGGGGGAAAAACGGAATGTTACTCCCTCATTATCCGATATTTTTACAAATACTTATGTTTATTTTGTGAACAAACTTTGACTTTTATACAATTTTATAATAGTTCCTTCTCTGATAGACATGATCAGATTTCTGAAAGAACTACACAGTCTCTTAGGATGTTGATTACTGCGAAAAAAACTTCAAAACGATCCACTCCTTTACTCCAAATTGAAATTACTTCCCGTTAACAATCGAGAAAACACTGATCCTTCACAAAGAGCAATAAATTTTATTCATGCTTGGTACTTTCCTGTTCACGGCATGTTTCATATGAAATCAACCGATATTGATGACGCCAATACTCCGCAAAAGGAATGGTAAATGGGGGCTGTCGATGTTTAATTTTTCGCTCAAGCCGCATTTGTTCCTTTGCGATTCTCTTTTTAACACTTTCTGGATATTGGTACAAGACCGAGTGAAGCTGATACTCCTCCTGATCAACCCATGTATATGAACAGTCTGGATTTAGGATTAGATCAAGATCATAATCAACATATTGTAAGATCTTAGTTCGTTCATCCAACTGATAAGGAGAGGCGATATTTACGTAAAATTTATCCACCCGATCTTCCGAATCGAAGAGAATCAACGTATGGAACCAATCAATTTTTGAGAAGAAGCCAATGACCAATCCGGGAAAAATATGCTCATCTCCCGTTGCTTCAACCACTTGAGCATCACAATTGGCAACAATCATTGGCTCATCAATCTTAAGGACAATTGATTCCTTCCACATGCGATGAAAGCGATTTCCATGTTTATAGCTCTCAATGCGGATCGGTTCCCCGACTTTCAGTGACAACTCGTATCACCTCAGTGCCTTAGTCTCTTTATTTCCAAAATGCACAAATTATAAAACTCAAAAACTCAGAATTTATTTTCGCGGTAAAAAAAAACCGGACTTTTCCGGCTTCAGACGAACAGCAAAGACATACTAACTCAAGACCGTATCTCCTCTACAAAAAAAGCTCGATGGAAGGAAGCATCCTCCAAACTTTTTTATCAGACCTTTATCAGTTTTGACGAAAAATCTCTCCCCATTTCAACAGAACGCTCTGTCGCCTTATGCACAGCTTGTTCAATTGCTTCTTCAAAATGATATTCTTTTAAGACCTTTAAGGCTGCCATGGTTGTTCCATTCGGCGAAGTAACAGCCTGACGCAATTCTTTCGCTTCTTTCCCTGTATCAGAGAGCATATGAGCTGCGCCCAAAATAGTTTGGAGGGTAAGCTTTCGAGCATCCTCTTTGGATAATCCTGCTTTCACGCCCGCAGTTTCCAACGCTTCCACCATGTAGTAAAAATAGGCTGGACCAGATCCAGAGAGTCCCGTGACCGCATCCATCAATCTTTCCTCAACAGGCAAAACCATTCCAATGGAAGAGAAAATCTGTTTCGCTCTTTCAATATCTTGCTCCTTCGCCCATTTTCCAGCAGCAAGTGCAGTTGCAGACCGACCAATGGACGAAGAGGTATTCGGCATCGTCCGAATCACCGCTACTTGATCTTGCAAAAAAGCTTCAATGCACTCCAAAGAAATCCCTGCTGCGACAGAGATAATACACTGCCTTCTTTGGAATTTCGGTCCAACTTCTTTAAGTAGATCAAACAAATCTGTTGGCTTAACAGCCAAAATAATGATATCAGCGCTTATCACATTCTCCCTTTGGATCTGATTGGGTTGTAGTCGATATTGATCCGCTAACTGTGAGAGACGTTTATGATTACGACGATTGATAACAAATATCTTTTCTCTTTTCACTTGTCGTTTCTTCATTAATCCATCTATAATTGCTTTTGTGATCTCCCCAGCGCCAAAAAAACCTAGGCTTTGATCGATGAACATCTCTCACTCTCCTTATTTTACAGCCGAATATAACAAAAAACCCACCTTTCAATCGACGAAAGCAGGTTCTTACTAGGAGT